>WJKO01000128.1 GCA_014729055.1 Promethearchaeota archaeon
AACTTCAAGATAAACAGTATTTCAGATACGACAAACAAAAAGGGTGGACGCTAACAAACAAAGGCCAAACAGAATATTCCCGACTCAAACAATTCATATAAACATCCAAGAATTGAACAGAATATTGATATGCCGAAGGCGGGCTTTGACATCTATGTTACAGGGACACCTGTATTCCAATAACATATTGGATTTCATCATATTTAAATTCATATGATTATGCATATTATATGAAGCTTCAAGAAACTCCCAGAGGACAATTCACACTAACGATTCCAAAAGCAATAGTAAATGCTAAGGGATGGAAGGCAGGGGAGGATCTTTCTCTTGAGTTTGATTCAAAGGGAAATATTGTTATCAAGGAAAAATGAATGAAAAATGAGTTTCCTATGATAAAAGATGTTTATTGAGTTAGTTAAATGGGTGAATGAATCAACTCTTCCATATTTTCTTGCATGTAACCAGGATTCTACCTGCATGTTCATTGCAGCAATAGGTTACATCTTATTTATTGGATGTATCCTCGTATTTCTCAAATGCTTCAAAGGACTTAGAATAATTCAAATTATTATGATTATCTGTTTTCTAATTGTAACACTTCAATTTCTTGAACACATACTCTTTGAAAGGATTATTCCACTTTCAATCAAACCAATTGTTAACCCGATTGAGAGAATTACCAATCCATTAACTATACCTTTTGTCATATTGGCCTTTCCTTATCTAGTCTATACCCTAATCAAAGAAAGAAAACAAATCAAGAAGAACATCAAAGCATTACGGAATAACTAACAATATTGAGGAATACAGTCCCCCTATGAGATATTTCCTGTTTTTTGTTTTAAGCCCCTTTATTTAAATTAATTAGGTATATAGTGGGTGTGTGTGCCATGTTTGCTAAACTTTCTCATAAACTATCTATTGTTTTGGTCTTTCATTGAACATAGTAAAGATCTATCATCTAAATAACTATCCAATTCTCTATCTATTCTAGAATAATCCATTCCTCCAAAATCAGGCATTTGATATTTGTGTTTTAAACAATAGCTTACCAACCTTTTCATTTTATCTACTCTCTCCCGTATTGTTGGTTTCTTGTTATAATCTTCTACTCGTGGTATCTTTTTATCTACCTTTAATTTCTTATATGCATGTTTCATTGGAGAATAAACTGTAGCCAATTGGGCATCATATTCATTGTCTTCTCCATATCTTATTCCAATATTATGGTATCTAACTTGTTTTCTAAACGCTCTGATCTTCTTATCTGTCCAATTACCTTTCTTATGAATATAATAATCTTTATCTGTTTGACCTGACTTATGTTTCCCTGGATTATAGTAATCATGAAGTTGATCTAATGGTCGATATCTACAATCTGATATCTGAACTCCCCACTCTTTACAATATTTAATTTTTTTCAGCATTTCTTCACATGGTATATCATAATTGTAGATCATAAACACCTGAATCTCTTTTACTGAATATCCCCCTTCAACTAGTAGCTCAATTTGTTTTTTAATGTCTTTGTAATCCTCAATACCATTATCCCATGCAATTCTAGGGAACAAGAAATGTGCTTGCTTAAGGAGTTTAGCAACCTTTGATTTTTGAAGAAGGATCCTTCCATCATAACCACTTTGGGATTCATAAGTTACTGGTTTATTATTTATTTTCAATTTTATCAATTTTTCTAATATTAATTCAATCTGTGGGTGAGCGAGTATATTATTATCATAAAAGATTACTTTGTTCTTTTTGACTGCCTTTAATTCTTCAATAAGTTTGTCTGGATCTTTATATGTTAGTTTAGGTTCAATCTTCCAAGTACCACAAAAACTACATCTTCTGATACAACCTCTAACGATATGAGAAACATGATAGTCGCAGTCAATGATTGAATAATCAGGTAAAACCTCTTCGGCTTCTTTTTGAACTCCAACCTTAGACTTTAACTGGTATTTTTTAGCTTTTTCTTTGAAATCCTTTGATTTATGGAGGAGAGAAACATAAATCCCTCCACCTTCAATCTCAGCATTTGGAAATTTGTTTCTATAAAATTTAACTGAATTCCAAAAATATTCACTCCAATAAGTGAAAAGAGAGGTGATTATAATCTTTTTTGGGTATCCACCACGAGGTATATTTTGTTGATTACCCCTAATCAAAACAGTATCATAACCCTTTTCTTTGTAAACAGTTGAATATTTGAGGAGTGGAATCGGTACAAAGTTTTTATGAATTTGATTTGCTTTATTTCGAGATCTATTCGGAAATGGAAATTCTGGTTCAACCAATAATATAAAACTTTTTTTAACCATTTTTTAAGATGAATAACGCCTTGACGGAAAATCTTTGATTAATGGATTTGGGTTATTCTTCTGATTCCAGAATGAATAAAATTGGTTTTTCCAATCTTTAGCAAGATCAATATTTTGATAAATTATTATGTGATTATCTAATTTTTGAGAATTAAATGAATTTAATCCTAAAGCCAAAGTAACTAGCACTTTTCCATCTATTAAGATATATCTTTCATGAATAACTGATTTCATCCCCCCAAATATTTCTTTATTATTATTATAATATCTTAAGACTTCAAAAGATTTGTTATCTTCCCTGAATTTTTCTGCAATTTTTTCTACATGTTTAGACTCTAATGAAGAAGAAAGAATCTTCACATTAACTCCTTCAGGAATCCATTTAAGTAGGTATTCCCATGAACTCATCTCAGTTATGTAAGGATCAGATATGAGAACTTCTTCCTTAGCATTTCTTAAAAATGAACCTACCTTAGCCATTGCTTTCTCTCTTTGTTCATTTGTTTCCAATCGTGTAAAATCATATGATGTATCTGTTGGCCTATCCTCTGGTAAGAGATGTCGGCTAATACTCCATAATTCTTCAAATACAGATGTGTGCCTGCTTGCAAAATCATCGTCTGCAATTAAAACCCTATCCCTATTTTTGATGGTTTCAGCAGACAGATTTGCTGAAATAAAGGATACATGGCGATTTGGTAACGATGGGTCTACAATTACTTCTTTATGGTGTGCAATGGATTTACCATTATATCCCTGGAATTTATCTTCAAATATTCTAACATCTATTCCTGCTTCAGTTAATTGTCGTATCTCTTCTCTTCTTTTTTGTGAATATTTTTGAACACTTGGAGGCCTTAATATTGCTCTGATTTTGACTTCAGAAGTTCTTTTTTTACCTATTAGAATATCCATCCAACTCATATTGGAACCATCAGTCCATTGGAATTTATCATCTGTGATATACATTGATACTATATTTACTTCTTTTTTTGCCTCCTCAATAGCTTTTTTTACTATATCAAAACCTTCTGTGGAATTATGGGGAGACATAATTCTTTGAACAATACCTTTATCTGCTTCTTCCTCAACTTGATTATCAGTTAATGTAATATCCTCTTTGAAAAACCCTTCCAATACTCTTTTGTCAACTAATTTAGCATCAAATTTTCTCCTAGATGAATATATGCAAGAAGGACATCCCCTGTCACAACTACAATCAAAAACAAATTTTTTAATCTGATCTAAAACTCTGTCAAAATTCTTATAAATTAGATCAACATAACCAACACCACCATCAATATTATCAAATAGGATAATGGATCCATCTTCAGGTGAAAATTCACCCCCAATTTCTCCATCATCTGCTCTCGCAATAATTTGCCCTGCATTAATGAACGCATTTAACAAAGAATTAAGGTATGAATTCTCATCCTCTAAGTAAGTGTCACTATTTTTAATTTCATCTCGGACTTGAATTCTAATAGCTCTTGTTCCGATTTCATGATAAAATTTTACATTTATGTCTTTTCCTGGGACTTCGATAGGTTTGCCTGAACATCTCTCGTTTTCAACCGCTCCTTTTCCAAAGGATTTTTCACTAATATTGAAATGATCTCTTGACTTTAACTCCTCAGTATCCAATCTTTTTCCACATTCTTCACAAATCTGAAAATTTATTGCATTACCATTTTTAAAACAATTATTCACAAGACTCAATACATGAGTTTGACTTGGATGAGATACTTTAAAACCAGGATAAGATTCATTATATTCAATCTCCTCTAAGCCTTTTATGAATATTCCTGCTTCGACATAGGAATCCCTCCCAATCCTATCTTCTATCTTACTTTCCCATTGAACAACAAATCTATTAGGATTCAGTCCTACATGGCCATTTTCATTTAGTGTTAAGATTTCTCCACATGAACATTTTTTTTCTTCATGGCCTTCATATACATAATATCTTAAGCAGTTACTACAAAGTAAAAATTTTGTTTTCTTAGGTTTGTACGCTTCACTCATATCAACTCCAATTGATCTATATACATCTTTACTATAGAATATTTCCATGCCTGGAGAAAATTGGAATAAACCGATATTCTTCTGTTTATCAAAGAACTTATATCGTCTTGACCAGATCCAGTTTTTATGATCAGAAGGTATTTGGATAAGTGAAACAGTCTCCGTGGGGAATGCATAACGAGGTATAAAATTATTATCTGAAAGATATCTTATTGTATTAGCTTCGCTCAAATCCTTTAATAAATCTTTTGTACTGTTAATCTCATCATTTAATTTATCTGTGTTTACTTCTTCATTTGATGAATTATTGGAAAAGATATCAAACGAGTCTTCAAGTTGATTTCTTTCATCTCTTAATAGTTTATATCTATTGTAAATGTTTTGATATTCTGCTTTATACTTATCTCGAATCCGTACGAATTCCAAAAGAAATGTTTGAGTGATTTCTTTTATCTTGGGTATTTGAATTAAAGGATTTTTATCAGAATCAATTAGTTCTTCCCTAAATGTTTCACATACATCATCTACTAAACTATCATAATTTTTTTCAATAAAATTTTTTAATAACTGATATCCTTCTTGTTGTGTAACATATTCTTGGAAATTTGGTTTTAAAAGTTTTTCTGCTGAAATATTTTCTAAAATAAGTGAGAATATATGATATTTGATAAGAAGTGAATTTTCTAAGAAAATATCTAATTCTGAAACCTTTCCTTTAATTAATTCTTGAGGATGGTCAAAATAGAAATTGTCAATTATGCATGTATCTTTAATGAATGTAGTAGATAAACTAATCTTTGTTTTTCGACCAGCTCTTCCAACTCTTTGGATATAGCTTGCAGGAGATGGAGGGGTTTTTATTAAACCAACTGTGTTTAGATCTCCAATGTCAACTCCTAACTCTAATGTTGGGGAAGCCACAACTAAGTTAATCTTGCCTTTTTTGAATTCTGTTTCAGTATTCCTTCTATCTTCAGATGATGCAGTATCCTCTCTAGCTATCATCTTAAGTGGTTGAGATTTGTATAAATCAGTATAGTAAGACTTAACCTTTGAATACTCTATAGGTACGAGATTTGGAATATCTTTATGTTTTTGATCATTATCAAAACCTATGCATTTTCCATATGTATCGTAGTATTTGATAGTATTACATTTTTCACAAATATAGATGTCTGTTGGTTTCTTTAATTCTATTTTTTCAAGGTCAAAAACGAGGGTTTTTTCACTTGGTAAACATACATCATTTGATACATTATGTTGTTTTAGAAAGCCCCGACTGATTATGTAATCTAGGATGTCTTTGTATATCTCATCATCTTCAATTTCATCTAAGCCAATTACAGGTTTTGCCTTGGTTAAGAGTTTAGATGGCCAATTAGTGTCTAGAGAGGCTATTCTTTTTGAATAAACTTTATCGATGTCATATTCATCTATACCTTCTTTGCTTTTCCAATATGTTTTTGCTTCGCTTGTTGATCCACGATAGAAACAGTATTTGATTCTTGATTTTTCTCTCCAAGTTTTAGGCATTGCAAGAGCAGTTGGAGTATTTCTGTTTTCATCTCTTAGAAAGACATTTTTATGTCTAAATTCATCTAAAAACTGCCTGATTAGAGGATATATATTTTTATCTGAGTATATTGGATTTTTCTCAGAAAAATAAGATGACACATCTTCTTTTGTAAGTCCAATATAATCTATTTCTAATATCCCTAGATTTTCCGGAGTGATCCTTTTTTTGTTTAATTTAAGGAATTCACCAATCCCTTTTGTAATATCTGCTTCAAATGAAGTATTTGATTTAGAATCATCATAAAATTCTGTTATTTGAGAAGATAATTGTTTAAATAATTCGGGATAGGGTATCTGACCATTATTCTTTTCAATAATAGAAAGGGCTAATTGAGAGATAAGAGATTTTTTATGTTGAAAAGATATTGCGGATGCAAACATAGAAACTTCTTGTACTGAATCTGAAAATAGTAATAATTTCCTTTTTTCAGGCAATGTATTAAATTGAATATCCCAAAATTGCCTTGATGAAACATTAAAACTCATTGCCATACTTGTGACTTTGGTAGGGGGTTGGATGTCGTGATTGTCACAGAAGGGACAAGGATCAACATTAGGTTTGCCTTTTTTGATTTCTATCTTTATTCCACGACAATTTGAACCACATTTTTCACAAGTAGGGATTTTGGAATACAAATCACAATCTATGCAAAAATAATGGTTGGGCTCATCTTCGTTATAAGTCCACCAAAAGGTATTTTCTGCACCTTTATCTTCATGTTCAGCATTTTTTCCTAATATCTCTAAAGCTTCTGCATTTTTGGAACTACTGATATCAATTGAATCCACTATTTCATTTGTGTAAAAATCATCCCCATAAAATATTTGCCCGCAACCGTGACATACACCAAGGACTTTCATAGGTTTTCCACAACCCTTATTTTGACATTCATGAATGTCTCTCCAATCTGCTTCTTGACATTCAGTACATATCTTGAATTTTCTTGGTGGTCTAATGAATAAATGAGCTTGTATAGATACTAATGGATTATCTGAACCGGGGATTTTGGCTTCAGAGCCCAAATATAGATATTGCCAGATTAACTCTCTTTTTTCATGAAAGTTAATATCTGAATCAACTAAATCTATCAATTCATCTATTGTTTTGACATCTTCAATTTCTTTAAGAATATTCCAAAAGAATTTGTTTTGCCTTAGACAATAATATAGAATATTCTCTTTTTCTTCATATTTTGATTTAGCTTCTTTAAAGACTTGAGGATTAGATATATTTTCAGATATAGCCTTTAATTCGTCATCTGAAAGTTCTGAAATCAATTTGATATTATTATCTTTGGTAAACAGTTCAGGAATAATATTTGGTTCTTTTGAGATTGTTGTATCCGGTTTCAGATGCCATATACTATCTATTTCTCCAGTTACAACATTTTTTGAGTCAAATTTTTTACCAAATAATTTTGTTGCAAATTTACTTATTATTTTATTATCTTCTTCTCGGTCTCCTGTTTTAGTTAATGTTGCACTTGTTGTTATGCATACTATATCTTTGTTGCCCTTGTTTTCTAAGCGTTTGATAACTCTTCGATTTTGTAAGGCTACATGGACTCCTTTTGCCCCTGTATATGTGTGTGATTCATCTAATACAACATATTTTGTGGCTCCGGATGAGAATAATGGTTGTTCATAATCTCGTAAGAGCAATAACTCCATCATTGAATAGTTTGTAATGAAAAAGTCTGGACCCCGATCTTGCATTTCCTTTCTTGTGATGATATAATTATGTAGGAAAATCCCAGTTTGATGAGGACAAGTAAATCTTTTTTTACCTTCTACTTCATCTGGCTTAAATGGTTCTTGTTGTGAATTTTTGATGCAATTTATACATTTATGATACTCTTTTTGTTCAAGAAATTTAATATCACTCTTAGAGAAGGGACAAGATGTTTCTAATTTGTCTAATTTCCGTGTGTCCTTATCATTTCTAGGAGTATCACCAATGTAAATACCATATGTTAAATCCTTATCATATAATTCTTTTAACCAAAAGGAAATTTTTTTTATGACATCTAATTGGTCGTATGCGAGTGCATTCATTGGGTATGAAATAAATGCTTTTACTCCATGTGGATTGTTATTCTCTTTTTTGAATTTTAAAGCATAATCGATTATAGGAAGTATAAAAACCATTGTTTTTCCACTGCCTGTTCCTGTTGAAACTATGGTATTTTGCCCATCCTTTACTTTTTCAATACCATTTATCTGATGAATATACAGATGTTTTATTTCATGAAGAATATCTGCTATTTCGGGGTTGTCAAATTTCTCTTGTAAAAAATCTTTGAATGTTATATTATGTTCTTTGTACCTATGTGATAAACTGATGAAAGGGCCATTAGATATGCAACCATCTTCTTGTAATAATTCTTTGACTTTTTCTTGATTTAATGGATTATTTGGAAAATTATTATCTAGGATAAACTGTCTGTATTTTCTTTTGACCTCATCCGTGACTGTTAAGGGATTAAATACTTCCATTTTAATTGTTTTCCGAGTAAAATATTGGACATTTGTTTTCAAATCGTCTACATCCAACAGATACCCTCTTCATATCTTTTACAAACATAATATTTCTAATATCTTGTATTGAAATTGAGTTTACATTCTTTAATAATTCAAAATCTTTTGACCTAATGAGATCATCTATTAATGGAAGTTCAGCTTCATCAACTTGTACATCTCTTAATATCTTTGGGACATAGTATACACCTCCATGTTTGAATGAAAAATATTTATTCAATGAAGAATTTAGATAGTTTTCAAAGTTTCTCAGTATATTGGTATCAACTCCGAATTGTTTCATTTTATACTGAAATTTGTCATGTAGCATCATGATGTATTGGTTATATGAATCTTCAGTCATGGAAAATAATCCATCATTTTCTAGATATGACATGTATAACTTGTATTTGATGATATGGGTTAGAATGTCTAAATAACCCAAATTTCCCTCAAATGATTCATGTTTCATGAGATAACTTGTTGAACTTTCTGATAAAAATTCATTACCAATCAGGCAAAACATCAATGAATGTTTTTCCATATCCTTAAATTTTTCATAATAAGTTTTTGACAAATTGAAGAATATATCATTCCAAACCAATCCATTATCAGTTGGTATAGTAAAACTTGCCTGCCCTTCTTGAAGATAATCGAAAAACCCAATGACTGTTCTAAAACTCATTAAATGTTCTTTATTTTCAAATGTGATTCTTCCGAATGTAGTTGGCGATGAAAAGCATTTCAACTTATTTGCGACATCCTTTAGATAGGGGGCGTAACACCAATTATAATAATCTTTATATCCCTCGGTTGATTGAAGTTTAGAATGCCCTCTCCAAAGGTGATTTGGAGGAACATAATAGTAATTGCCTGATAATTTAGCATGAATATCTTCTTTTGGTTTTTCCATAAATGGCCTAAATTCTTTTAAAAAATCATTAAATTTACTTGAATTTCGAATCCATAAACCTAGGTCCATACAGTTTTCAAATTCAGGACAAATAACTACCTCATTTAATATCCATGCAAACTTTTCATCAGTATTAGTTATCTTAACATAATGCTGTCTAGGTTTGCCAATATTGTATACACTGAAGGTTAGTGGGAAAAATTCCGAACCAGATAGTTTTTTCCTTCTTGATAGTTTTATCATTTCCTTTTTCACAGTTTCTATGGGACCTAATCTAGCTTTCTTCTGATCCTTATCTGTCATCTGGTCATTATGAAGGCATTTCTCACAAGAACTACTACAATATGGAAATTTTAAAAAATCAGAATATGACCTAGAAATTTGTTTTCTACATTGAATGCAGGACATTGAATTGCCTCTGAAAGCTTTGGTTGTTAAATAGTTTGCAACAATCTCTTTGATTTGAAGATAATCCTCAAATAATGTTCGTTCAAAATTACAAACCTTAAAAACCGGTTTCTTATGTCTTCTCCTTACTTTGGGAAGGTTATCCTTTACATTTATCTCTTTTGATATTGGAATAATTTCAGTAAAGTCGGGTTGAGAAGTTAGCATTATATTTTCTGTTTTTGGATGAATTTTTGATTTGATATTTCTAATTTCATAACTTATTCCTTCTTCTAATGAATCAGCAAGATTATTCCACAAATCTATATCAATAATGCCAGTTTCATCTCCTACCTTGTATGTAGTAATCGTTTTAATATCATCTTGAAAAGTATAACCTTTCTCCAAGACCTTCACCTGTAATCTGAATAGGATTAATGGTTCTTCAGTGATGTCTTTAATTTTTGAAAGGCCTATTGATTCTGGATTTTTCTCAAAATCTCTTAGTATTCGATTTACTTCTGAATCCAGGGAATCAATATTATCTTTCACTTTTTTAATATCTAGCATTACTGCATTATAATTACATAAATTAACACTAAACTGAACTATCTACTATCTTATTTATCAGTCAAGAATAACCTTTTTTCTCTGGTTTTACTGTATATATGGAATTATAGTCTGTGTGTTTTGTTTTGGTTTACTCGCTATTTTTGTTACCTTTACTCTATATATGGAAATATATGCTCTCACTCTCTTTTGTGGCTGTACCTATCCCCCTTCCTTCATATGCTCCTTTGGATATATCTCTGATAAGATCTTATCTAGGTGTACCCGTATGAACTCTGAGCGAGAGGTACACCTCTCTGTACATGCACGTTCTAGCTTATTTTTCATATCCTTAGTGATCTTTATCGTCACAGGATACACAAATGGAGGCTCCCACATCAAAGATCTCCCCCATCATCTGATATATCATCTCTGAGGGTACCTACCTCCCCACCTACCTCCCTAGTATTTGGTATATCTTCATTATTTTCTAAGAATATCTTCATCAATGCTATTTGTCTATCTTTGGAGGAAACTTTTATTATAGCTGCGAAATGAGGAATCAAATCCTCAATTTCAAATGAACTATATTCACATCTTTTTTCATTTATTGTATCCCAAATATTCTCAATCAACATATCTCTCTGGGATTTATTATCATAATTACAGTCATCCATCAGTTTTTCCAAAGTTTGATCTTGAGTAAGCTTAAACATTTCCTTTATTCTCAAAAACCTCTTATAGTTTTTTGGTTTTGGATGTATTCTCCCATCACCCATATTATTCACCCTCCTTCTGTAACTTACTTGATTTTGGGCCGCCCCTTTGAGTTTCCTCTTTAGGGGCGGCATTTTTTGCATCCGTGTTCCATGAACCTGAAAGTGATATAAATGCTGATTGATAAAGTGGGGGGAGAGATTCGACAGCTTTGGGATATTTCAAACCTAGTGAAATAATATCTCTTGTGTTCATTTCACCACCTCGGAAAGATAGTTATCAACAGCTAGCCTTACCACGGCACTAGCGGATCTGTAATCTCTTTTTGCAATAGAATGGATCTGTTCCCATGTTTCAGAAGGAAACCAGATACAGGTTTTTACTATTTCATCCTTTCCCATAGATTAGGATAGACTATAGTCATTTATATGTAATTCTTACATAATTATCTATATAGTATGAAAAATGTAAAAACAAAAGAAAAAGGCCTAGGGTTAAGAAAGATAAGGAGGGCACAGAGAGGTAAACAAGGAGAAACCGAACTTTCAATTCTAATTCTCATAATGAAATATGGAGAAGTCCAAGTCCGTGACATCAAAGAAAAGATTCTAATTAGTGATCCTCATAGGTCTCTAAAAAACTTAAGAGAAAAAGAATTCATTGAACAGTTTGGGGAGAATAGGGAAACAAAGTATCTCATGATAAAAGGATGGAAAACCTCATCTTTTTTTTATAGAATTTTTGAATCTTATTTAGACATCCTACATGAAGAAACATTAATCGATGCTGTGGAGTTTGATAAAAAATCATATTTAGAAATATTAAACTCATGTTTTGGTGAAGTTTCAAGTGTCAAAGAATTACCCCGGGATTTTAGTTATTATATGAATTGTCCTGAAAAATTTCCTTCAGAAGATTATTCAAAAAATGAACTTAGATCCTTTTTTAAAACAATTGCGAGTGATATAAACAAACTTCTTTACATAGATGCTAGGAAATTAAAAGATCAGAAATCAAAAATTTTATACAAAGGCCTGAAAACAAGAATTAGCATTAATTGTATTCTCCTAAAAAAGATTCTACTGCAACCAAGATTATCAAAAAGAGATAAATTTACTGCTGAATTATTTTTAAAAATATTGACAGGGGAATAATCCCCTATCAATTAACAGAGGTATTTAATCCCTTTACTAACTTTTCCCTCATTGCTGTTATTACCATTGCAATTTCTTTGCTGTCCATTTGTTCATCAATATACTTCCTTATCTGGACAGCTGCCATTTCCTCATCAGGTGTTAATCCTATTGCAGCATTGCATCCAAGACATGCTGATTCAGTTTCCGGATTCCTAGTATTGCACCATTTACAGATGATCCCAAGATCCTTCTTTGTTTTCTGCTTAGGAAACATTCCCCGAGTAGCTAATGCTATTTGATTTGCATCCTTGGCTTTAAGATGGATATAATGCTTGTCAATGGCCTTACTGCCAGGACACCAACCGCCCCTATGTTCCAAAACGTGCCGAGGTAAACTATTAGCCCATAATGTTGCTGAGGAATGCCGGTAAAAATACGGGGCCGATGGAAAGCTAACACCTGCTGCTTTATGAAGTCTTGAAAGCATTCGAGCCATAGCAACTGGTTTTAATGGGTGATCTAACCTATGAGGGCTTTGATCAACCCATAAGGGGGCATCTGGATTGTCTTTTCTTGGGTGAATCCTTAACCATGCTGCAAGATAAGGGGCGGAATCAGTCAATTCAATGGTTCTTTCCCTGTATTTGTTCTTTCCCTTTCGGATATTGATACTATACGTTTTGATGACTCTCTGTTTACCATCTTCATCCATCATCTCATATTCTATTGGTTTAACATCTCTAATCCTCATTTGAAGAAGACTCTCAGGTTCCATAGGAATGTCTAAAAGCATCCAGGGGATAGCCCTATCTCTGTAATTTTGGGCATGTTTTGTTATCTTTGGGAGATCTTTCCACTTGATAGTATCAATATCTCTAGCCCATCTACCTCCCTCTTCAAGGTTTGGGATGCATTGAAGGAGCTTAGGCTCTTTTTCTTTTTTCATCCACCTAATAATCATTCTTGTTAGATGAAAGTAATCGTTTATTGCTGCATTACTCAATGGCCGTTTTGTGTTTATGGTATAGTATTCTCTTCTTCCATCAGTTGTTTTGAATCTTGTATGTCTACCTTTGAAATTTGTAACATCCTCAACTAGTTTCTTAAGGGTTTTCTCATTGATTTCTCTCCAAGATCTCTTATTTGATACTTTTTCGTATGCCTCTGTTAGATAGGGTAATTTCCTACAATACTTGATCTGCCTTTCAATCCCTATTGGAGTTACTTTACCATATCCACCTATGCCAAGTTTCTTATCTCGAAAGAAATCAAACAAGAGTTTCTTATTGGCTTCAGTTATCTCAGACTCTTTTAGGCGATCTTCTGCCTTTTCGAGTTCGTGTTCTATGTTCTTCAGTTCAAAAAGATCCTTTCTTTTTGTTTTAAGTGTTCCGGAATTTCTCATTCAAATCACATCCGGAACACAGATGCATTATTTACATGGCGATACTCGTATTTAAAGTATCGTCCCTGTAACACGTTTAACGATGCCGAAGGCGTGACTTGAACACGCGACTTCCAGATAACTCAGCTGTTATCCTGAAGCTCCTAGCCGTTTTGAAGGGCCAGCGCCTTGATTCCAAAGATTTCGTTTTCTTTGGGGGTGAAGCACCTTTCTTTTTTTGAAA
>WJKO01000129.1 GCA_014729055.1 Promethearchaeota archaeon
ACAATGATGACGTTACAGATTATGATACCAGCCATAATGATAATAGCGATATTGCAATAGAAGGTTATTCTGGAGAGACATGGGTAGTATATCAAGGACGAATTGATGGCGGCGGAAGTGATACAGAAATATTTGTATATTTTGATGATGGAACAAGCAAAGATACCTACCAGCTCACTAATAATGCACTTAATGACTATGATCCCGTAGTCGTAGCATTAGACAATTCGCAAGCAATAGTAGCTTGGGTTCGCAATAACGGAGGAGATGAAGATATCGCGTATTGTCGAATGAATAAATGGAGTATTGATGGTGCTGTCCAATACATTGGGAGTGGAGATTCAATAGATCAAACAAGCCCAGATTTGGATATATCGGGTAGCTTAGGTTCTGAGATTATCCATTTGGCTTATAGTCATGGGGGCACAGATATTTATTATTCCAATATGTCAACCTCTGACGGAATTGCAACGCTGGCGGGAAATACAGGAACTGTCGATACTGGCAGTTCTATTACTAATGTCTCAATAAGTGCTAGTGGTGAGTGTGTTGGAATTGCATACCAAAATAGCGGTAATATTGCGTATGCAAGCTCCGAAGACGGAGGTGCTAATTTTCCAAATACAGATAGTTCGCTGGTAACCTCTGGAACAGATACAATTGGAGGAATTGATTGTTACATTACGGATTTTGGAGGAATTGAGATTATATATACTCGATTTGAAAGTGCTGATCGAGCTAGCGTCTATGCCACAAATAATTATCTCACTGGAGAAGCATGGTCAAAGGATAATTTGTTATTTGGAGGTATAAATAACGTTCGCGTCTGGGGATCTGCGATCTCTTATTATAATAACACATTAGTCGGTATTGTTGATAAACAGACAAAAGCTACTGGTTGGAGTAGTAATAATTTAAATACGTTCGGTTACCAATTATTTTATAAAAAATCTGGAACAGCATATAATGAATTTGAAGTGTTAAATGAAGATCCACAAGGCGTCTATTTAATTGAAGGATTAAATATCATGTATAATGGAAGTGATGCAGATGTGGATGTTAATTTCACTTACAAAGATAGATCCTCTGATCTCGTCTACTCAAACATCACAACAATAGTTTCTGACGGTCAAACTAATCAATATAGATTCTGGGAAGCAGGAAATTATATAATTACTAGAGATCATAACTTTGATTTATCAATTAAGTTTGATAGCATTAGTGATCAAGTTTTAAGAGTTCCCATAGAAGTATCTGAACTCGCTGTTTCTCAATCTTGGGGTTATCAGCATCAATACAACTTGAGTTCACATAATTATCCCGATGGTTCTAATTATCCGTACGAGTTAGAATTCGGTGTATCATTCGATTATAGTGGTAAATTTATCGAAAATGATGAAGGATCAGTAATAAATACCCTAGATTCTGAAAATTATGCAGATTTCGGAATTATTAGAATGAGGAATACTGACTGGTACAATTTTACGGTTACAACTACTGGTCCAGGTGTGAACGGTTATCTTTTCACTGATTCTGTACAAGAATTAACGCCAGAAAATGCAATTTATACCTGGAATCATACGAATACTGCTCCTGGAGGTAAAACGAGTAGGAATGAAATCCGCTGTAATAGAACGGATTATTATTATGTGCTATTTGAGAGTCGAGAAATGGGAATTGATGTTGATTATTTCTTAGATTATCAAAGATTTCCAAGAAATATATCCTTAAATACACCTTATAACAATACAGTCTTTAATTGGGATACAACAAGAGCTTGCACTCTAAAATGGTCACGTAATTCGGCAGATACAGACATGAAAAATTATATTGTGCAAATTTCAAAAGATCCTACATTCCAAGGTTTTGTTGAAGAATATAAATTAACTGCGGCATTAACAAGCCAGTATACATTTATAAATACCTCCGATGAAGAATGGTTCTATTGGCGAGTAAAACCAATTGATGAGGGTAACAATCATGGCTTTTTCGATGATATTTATAGGTTCTCATTTGATTCGGTAACACCTAGCGTTCCACAATGGTCATTGTATCCCGATAACAAGGTGTTATTTGAAGAACGAACGTATATAATTTACTGGGATGAATGTACTGATGGTTTATATAATGGTGACTCGATCAATAATTTTCTCTCATACAATATCTATCGATCAACAAATGAGTCATTTATTCCAAGCGAAGAAACTATGCTTTCTACGCCCGGTGTGTTTCACACTCCACAATTTACGGATCAAGTAACTAAAAATGACCGTTATTATTATATCATTGAATCTGTTGACACAGTTGGTCATACATCTGCTTATTCTGATGTGTTAGAAGTTACATATTCATATAAAGGAACAGTAGATGCAACAAGCCAAGATGTAGGTTTCCAAGTCGATATTGGAGATATTTTAGAATATGAAATAACATGGGTTCAGTCAGAGATAGAAGATGTTTATTTCAATCCATTAATGCAATATAGAGGGCAATATTTTACTCAAGGAACAAAGTTTCACTTTTGGATTCAAAATGTTGATAAAACCGATGTAACCCCTGTGAGGGGCGATTGGTTCTCATACACGGAAAATTCAACGGTAGATAGTTTCTATCTTGAAAGAGAAAAAGATATTAGTTTAGGGATGTTTGTAACAAACGCTAACCAGACTTACCAAGAATTAGTATATAATCTCACGATCGTTCAAATGTTTGAAGATAATGATGTTGTTCCTGAACTTATCCTCACTAAATATGAATCTACGTGGTACGACGGAATTCGTGTTCGTGATGTTATTTGCTATACGTATTATGAAATTCCAGATAGTGATAGACAACAATCATCTATTACATTTGTAGTGGATAAAAATACAGGCGTGTTAGTTGAAATGACCTATTATGATAAATATATCGGTGAAGACGGATATGGATATTCCATTAGATTGGTGGACACCACAGCCGAACTTTCAATTTCAGTTTGGAATTGGTCGCCAATTGCTGTACCCTTATTCATAATAGGTGTGGCTGCAATAATTTATGCAATTATTAAAAAGGTGGAGCTTTAGGAGGAAAGACAATGACAAGAAAATCGTATAAAATTATCCGTAACAAATTCCAAAACAGATACTTAACGAAGATATTAATTTTATTGGGTATTATCGTATTAATCTTCGGTCAGACAATCATATTTGGTACTTCGTACGTTGTAACTGAAGAAGATCCCTTAATAGTCTTGGGATTAGAAAAAGAAAATATGACATGGGAAGTAAAAAGATCAATGGGTATATTTGCTCAGCAAGATATACACCCTCATGATAAATATAAATATTACGTCTACACTGCTGACGGAATTGAAAGAAAATACTATGTACAAGAAAGTATTTTATCTTGGACGTTTCAAAATCTTGACGAGGAAGACCAAGAAAAATATTGGGAAACTACTGGCGAAGTAATAGCAAGCGATTATAAATTGATTAAAAGAGATTGGGAGTCCACAGCATACAATATATTCATGGTACAAGATGCTGAATATTGGCTTTCGGCTCAAGCACTTCAATATTTCCTAAATATAACATTCACAAACGAATTTTATAAAGGAAAATTCATAAGTATCGTGAATATTCAAATAAAGTTAAACGACACCAATTATGACCTTATACGTTACACAAGGGGTGAGGGTATGTTAATTAGTAGAGAAACTCATGTTAATTGTACCAACGATCAAGGTAATCATATAGAAGGTATTTTCAAAATAGATTTAACCGACTATTCAGTTAATTTGGTTGTATCTGCTTGGTA
>WJKO01000130.1 GCA_014729055.1 Promethearchaeota archaeon
CTATAAGTCTACTCCGTATATGGCACAACCGTTGTCTTTCAGTGTTTTGAGCTCTTTTTTTATCCTCCCCGGGAGAGATGACAGTTTATTTTCTTGCAAATAAAGGTATTTGAGTGATTTTAGAGAACCTATACTGTCTGGGAGAGAGGATAAGTTATTCTTCCTCAAATCTAGTTCTTTGAGTGATATTAGCGATCCTATACTTTCTGGGAGAGATGACAACTTATTTCCCTTCAAATATAGTTCTTCTAGTGATTTTAGGGATCCTATCGTCTCCGGGAGAGAGTTCAATTTATTATCATACAAATATAGTGTTTCGAGCGATGTGAGGGAACCTATACTGTCCGGGAGAGAGGATAGTTTATTCTTTCTTAAATTTAGGTTTGTGAGTGATTTCAGGGAACCTATACTGTCCGGGATTGTGTTTAATCTATTTTCTCTAATATCAAGTGTCTCTAATGATGTAAGGGATCGTATATTTTCGGGAATGGAGGTTAGGTGCATCTTGCTTAAATCCAACGTCTTGTAGCTTGATAAGTCCAGCTCAAATATGCGGCTTAAAATATCTTCCTTATGTTTAAATTTTCCCTCTTTCAACAAGTCTAACACGACATCTAAGTTCGCATGAAAACTCGGCTCATGGATTGTATTATTGAGCACGCAGTTTTTCTCAATCCAATCCAAATACTGTATCAAAAACTCTTCATCGACTTTGGCTAGAAATCTCAGCAGAAAGTTTACAATTGGATATGCGAGTTTGCCGAACTGCTCGATTTCAGACTGAAGTCCGAGCGAATCAAGCCCTGCTTCGGCGATGCCTTGCGCCCAGCTTTTCATGGCTAAAAATCGCTCTTCGGCTGAAAGATTGATTTCCGTGAGCTTTTCGCTTGACCGGATGTGAAGGGACGACCCCTCAAGCTTCTGCATCTTGTCTGGGTCGTCTTGGATTTCCTCATAATGTTCGCCCGTGATTGTGGTGATTGCCGTGTGGATACATTCGATTTTGTCCTCAAATTCGACGCCATTCGTTTTGGGATTGACTTTTTGCATTAAGAGGTGTTGTCTTCCGGTTGTATCGTCAACCTGAGCGATCAAGAATACATCGTCGCGAATAAACGGATATTTTTCTTGCAGTACCATACTAGTCACTTTCTACTAACTATACTCTTATATTTTTGCTTTTTGTTCTTATATCTAGGTATGGAAGACATCAATTTCTCTCCATATCTACCTATGTAATTGGGTTCAGTGCAGTTAATTGTAGTTTAATATTTTTAGGATATTCTCACTTAAGTTTCCCAAAGATGTTGAAATCTGTTTCCCTGTTATCATATTTTTAACGGAATATTTGTCATTTTCAATTTCTGTAGGTCCGATTATAATGGATATCGGTATTTTTTCGCTATCTGCGAGACTTAAACCTTTACTTACTGCTTTCTTCTTCTTAATAAAAACTTCACAATTAATACCATTATTTCTTAATTCAGCGGCGACCGGAATAACCTTCTTAACATCGATTTTTATGGGAATTATCAACACTTGGACGCATGTTTTTGCCTTGAAAATTTCAGAATATTGGTCTAAGTTATTATAAATGTCTGCTAAGATTACATCGATTCCTATCGTTGCACCTACAGCGGGAACTACCTTATTTTTTCCTAAGAATTTGCCTATGATTTTATCGTATCTCCCACCCGCAGCCACAGAACTTGTAATCTCTGCGTCTTTAAAAAACGCTTCAAAAATCGTTCCGGTATATATTTCTAAACCCCGAGCTAATTCTGGTCTGAATCTTATTTCCTTATGTATCGCCATTGCTTCTAAATAATCTAAAATTTTCCTTAATTCGCTTATTCCTTCTTGAGCTGTCGGATTTTTCAAATTTTTTTCATAATAATCCAGTAAATCTTGATTTGTGTCTTTCTTAACGCCAATATTTTCAAAAATAGGATCATAAGTTGAAGGACCTATCCCCTTCTCAATTAATTCATTTTTTACGCCTTCTTCACCGATCTTTTTCAATTTATCGATCGATAATATTATTTTCGACTGCAAGTCTTCGTTGTCGATTCCTGCATCCTCAATGATTCCCACCAATAATTTACGATTGTTTATCTCAATATAGAAATCTTTACCTAAATTATCTAAAACCTCACAAATTATTGCACAGATCTCGGCATCATGCAGAAGATCCTTTGAATCTATAACATCAACATCACATTGTATGAATTCTCTGTATCTTCCGACTTTTACTGGTCCATCCCTAAATACTTTCCCAATTTCGTATCTCTTAAATGGTAGTTTTAAACTACGTGTTCCGACCATCCCAATATAACGACATAAAGGCACGGTGAGATCATAACGCAAGGCTAAGTTCCGATCCCCGTTATCTTTTAGCGTATATATTTCTTTTAGTATCTCGGCACCACCAGCGTATTTTGAACTCAATATATCTGTAAATTCTAAGATAGGAGTTTCTAAGGGATTAAACCCGTATCTTTCGTATGTATCCCTAATAATGGATAAGAGTTTGCTTTGAATTATACTTTCATCGACGGGTTTATCTTGAGTGCCTTTTAGAATCCGTAGATTGACCATAAATTGATTAATATTTTAAAATTAATATTTTTTTTCATTCGTATTTTTGAAAGTCTCATCTCGAAAAAATTGTATCCACAGGTATTTTCTCATTATCAAGTGAATAACATACTCGAACTAAAGTGCCATGAGCGAGCAATGTGTTGTCAGATCTACGTCTAACTTCATGTGAGCAAGTCAGACTATGCGTTGACACGCTTTTAATCTTTGTGAGAATTACCAATGTATCTCCAAACTTCGCTGAGGATTCATAATTACAATGACTTTCTACAATAGGAAACACTATTCCTTCCTTTATATGTTCAGAGGGATGAAATCCAATAGAATCAAGCAGTGAAACAAACCCATCCTCGAAATAAATGAAATATCGATTGACGTGCACAATTCCCATAGCATCAGTATCTGAAAATCTTACAATTACTTCGGTTTTATTTGTCAATTTCGTTATATCTAAATTCATGTTTATTTTTTAATTTATGAGAATAAAACATTTTTCGAAATGAGATAAGAATAGTTTGAGTGGGATCCGTAGTTTATTTCAGTCTTATTAATGATTTGAGATATGAAAATAGACAAGGTTATTAGATGAGTAAACTTAAAAACGGAGATGTCGATATGGGATTATGAATGAAATTACATACAAAACGCTTCTCCTTGTTTATCATATAAATAATATTCTAAATGAGAAAAATATAGACCTAAAATATATGGACTATCCCACAAATAACAACTTAGTTGATTTATACATCATTCCAGAATCGGGATCTGATAAAAAACTAACCGTCGCTGAATTAATTGAAGAGTTAAAACAAAATCAAGTAGAAAATATTGGAGCTGAATTTTTCTGTAAACCAGGAGAATGGGCAAACGCGCCCTTTTTAAATGCTGGAGGTTACTTCTGTTTGCGAGCTGAATCTAAGATGAAATCTTATTTAAGACATTGGATTCCTCATGGTCGATTTTTAGAAAAACCAGATGATAATGGCAATAATTTTGTTATTTCTCTAGATCCAGTAAATTGGAATGGTGATTTTCCCATAAAGACCACTGAAGTCCAAGAAATGGTCTCTAACTTTAAAATTGTACTAGAAAAGGCTATGAAGTTTGCAAAAAACACACAATATCTGGAAGAATTTGCGGATACATTTAAAAAATCTATGAATATAATAAATGAAAGAAAAACGGAAGATTCAAATGTCGTTGATAATTTTTCATCTACATTAATGAGTTCTGAATATCAAGCTTATATTGCCGCGTGCGCAAACGCGGATGTTTTCTTCGGAATGGGGTCTTGGCTTGATATATATTTAGAAGGGGATGAAAAAGAAAAATATAATGAGGTAACAGAAGACCTCTATCAATCGCTACATAATACAATCGCTGCTATTATGAATTCAACGCGGTCTCCCGATTAGAATTATTAAATAAAAAAGAATGGGAAATTTTTTGTTTTGTTTTTTTGTTTTTATTTTTTCTTCTTAACTACTTTGACCAGTATAATTTCAAACACAATGACGGCTGTACCAATTGCAACCCATTTTAAAATTTCTAACCAATCAATACTACCATCATTAATATCGCCATCACCATTCATCTCAACTGTATTGGTGTCTCCAATATTGGCTTCTGAATCTTCATCAACTAATATACCACTACCTTCATTATAGCTGATATCATTACTATTGACAGAAATTTCGTAGCTTCCATAACTTACATAAAGACCGTCACCGTAATTGTGACATAAGAAATTATCCGCAACTATCACACCACTAGAACTCTTAATTTGCATCCCCGATTGGGTATTGCCCGTACAAGTATTATCGTTTATACTGCCACCTTCAGTGGCTTCGATTTGGATACCATTTCTACCGTTTTCTTTACATATATTTCTCTCTACCCAAGAGTCATCAGCATCATATAGGTCTATACCCGTCCACCCGCATTGTGTAACTATATTATCGTAAATATTAGCGTTGGCGGAATATTGAACAAATATACCTTGATGTGCGCAATAAGAAACATTATTATCGGATATTAGGCATCCAGCTGTATAGTAGACAAAAATTCCATATTCATCGCTGTATTCAATAACGTTTTCTGCAACCGTTGCAGTTTCACAATAGGATCTTATTTGAACAGCCGCTTTCTCCATGTTAGTAAATGTATTTCTAATGACTCCGGGATCCTTGGATCCAACGATATATGTGCCCGTATAACAATCGACAAAGGTATTATGACTAATACCTGAAATCCAAGTGCAGTTTACCATTTTGATCGAAAATGTAGTTCCATTGAATATATTATAATTAATACCACCGTTAGTGCAGAAATTTAATGTGATATCTGCACTCGAACCAATAAACTCATTATTCGAGACAATACATAATGTAATATCATTAAATTCGTGGTATGCAAACTGTTTCTGACCATGCTGGATGAGATTGCCTTTGAAGGTTACATTTTCACAGTCTGAAATGTTATAACCACCTCCAAAGCTTTGAAATGACCCTAAGAACACATTATTCTCTATCGTAATATTATCATAATATTGTGTTCGTATGTCGTATGCATCTTGATCTTCGAATGTATTATCCTCAATGATAGCATAGCGATTCAGATCTATTCCTAATCCATATAAATATAAACCATAATATCCCTTTTTAAAGCTATTATTGATTAGAAAGGTTTTACTACGGATTAGGATGTTTCTTTCAAAGCTTGTCCCATAGTCTTCAACAAAGCAGTCTTGCATGATAAAATTTTCAACAGAATTACTGATATCTATACAAAATGGTTCATATAATGGATTTTCAGCGTTATATGCTTTAAATGTGCAGTTTGTAAAATTCACAATTCCAGTCGTTGTCGCACTGATTTTTTCATCTAGCGTAGTTGTATTAAAGAGTATCGTTGTATTAATAAAAGTCGCATCAGCACTTCCTTGTATTAAAATACTTGAATTCCAGATGATATATTCATTTTCTACGACGGTAGTATCGTCGATTATCCAATCGCCCAAACCGGGGGGACTATCTCCCGTAATCGTCCCACTCACGCTAAAGGGCAAATTTTGCAACACAATCGGCAGAAATAAGCCAAATAATGTAAATAACATCAATTTCTTATTTTTTCGCGTTTTATTTTTTTCTAACATTTTCAATATACCTCATAAAAATATCTCAATACTGTTATAAAAATACTCTCAATACAGTTATAAAAATATTGACAATACCGATTTGTTGAATAAAAAGACTGGTCATCTTTTATTCATAAAATCTAAAATTTGGTAAATTTTCAAAATAATTTTATGTGATCGTGAGCAAATTATAAAATAAATAATGCTCGGTGATTAATCATATTCGTTGATAGAAATTGGGAAAAGGAAATTAGGCACGTAGCCAGCGATCTTGATAAAGAAATAAAGAAACAAGACTTTGCAAATGCACGAGAATTAATTATTCAATTAAAAGAGTTGAAGAAATCTGGCGTTCCGAATATTAAACGTGATGCATCAATAGCCCTTGATTATATTCTAAGAAAATATGGAAGCACTGAGCCAAACGATTTTCTGCTGCCCGAGTGGAAGGGCGACTTTCGTGGAATAAAGAAAAAAGTAATGGTAGCATTTAGAACCAATAATGTTATCGAAATTCAACAGATTATTAAGAGAATGAATACGGTTCTATCAACAAACAACGACGAAGACGTTAGAGAAGATGCTGCGGAAATGTTATGCCACATCGGTAAGATTGATAAACGATTGATCGAACCATATGAACAACATTACATAGAAGCAATTTTAACCGACTCTGAAAGAGACGTAAAGAAATCTATTAATAGTTTGTTGAAAATAATAGATTCAAGCTATCCGGATGATTACGAGAAAACCGTAGAACAGTTGTCTAAAAGGGCACAATTAATTAAAATAAAAACAGATTTTAGTTTCGATAATGATTTTATACGCTATAAAGTAAAGATCGTCAATAATACTAAAGATATACTCTGGGATGTCCGATATAAAATAAAAAAATATGAAAAGAATTTTATGTTAAGAGAAATAAAGCCCGATACCCTAGAGACGTATAAGAAATATTTGGTGAACCTCTCTGTTGTTCAACCCGGCGATGTGAAAGAACTGATAGCAATAGTGGAACCACGTGCTTCTGAAGTGTATCTTGAAGGTAACTTACATTATAAAAAATACAACGAAAATGATTTTAATAAATTACTTGCGCCTGATTTAATCGTTAATTTACTGGATGCGTTTCCAAAGTTGGAAGAGATTAAAGAAAAACCAAGTATAATTCACTGTCGAGAATTCTTCGATTTTCATGGAAAATATAAAAGCATGAATGTATTTGCGTTACCTGTATCTGTAACCCCAGAACTCGCATATAAAATAGGAAAAAGGGTATTATCAGATATAGGGTTCACATTGATACGGGATGACATTGTAGATCAAGAGAATTTCTATGGAGAGGGTCTCTTTTATGGAAGAACGAATCCAGATCCAAAAAATCCAGAACTGCGGGAGGAAATTGTGATCATTCCCAGAGCGTCGCATGAAAACTATGCACTAGAGATTAACATAGGATGTAATAATAACGCTTATTTAGTAGCTATTCAGATCAAATTTGATAACCTATTCAGGCAGATATTAATAGGTAGAGAAGAATTTACGGAAGACGACAGATTATATGAATTGAGATGCCCTAATTGTTTCCAACCATTTGATAAATTAGACCGAGACTGGTGCCCTTGGTGTGGCGAGGATATAGATAAAACTAAATTGCTCTATTAAGGTTATATAGATGTAATTGCTTTCATAATTATCTTTTATATTCTTTAATTTCTTGATGTTCTTTGATTTTTTTGATTGCTATAAACATGATTAAGAATATCTATAATTTACGAGTTGAAAAAAAAATGCTAAAAATAGCAGATGGAATAGAAATAGAAACGCTTACAAAGCCCATTATTGGAAAATTACATCATGCACATTGTTCAAGTATTGTCGCATTCCCTGATGGAGAATTACTGGCGGGATGGTATCATGCAATAACTGAAGCCAATCACAACCAAAAGATCTACCTTTCACGCAAACTAAAGGGAGAGACGGAATGGACAGAGCCTGTTCCTATGCCTGATCCGTCAAAAACTAGATTTGATGGTAATCCTGTGTTATGGATTGCACCCGATACTGGTTTATTATGGAATTTTTATAATGTGGGGTATGGCTGGTCTGTATGTTGGGCGAAATCTAGGACTAGTAAAGACCGCGGACATACATGGACTAAGCCAAAAAATGTGTATCCTCTTATTTCAAGAGGAATAAAGAATCCGCCGATTCTCACATCTAAAGGATGGTACGTTTTACCAGCCTACGTCGAATTTAAATTTCTGAGAGCAGTGTTCTTCATTTCGAAGAATAGAGGCAAATCTTGGAAACAATCCCGGAAAGTTGATTTGAAACCTGAAATAATCCCTCAAGGATATGAAGAAAAGAAAGGAAGGCAAGTTGAACAACCTACTTTGATCGAAAGGGAAGATGGTTCTCTTTTTGCACTTTGTCGGAATGATGGCAGACCTATGAAAAGAATGTTACAAACAGAAAGTCATGATGGGGGCTTTACTTGGACACCCGCAGTTAACGGAAAGTTACCAAATCCTGCAGGCGGTTTTAATATGATAAAATTGACTAACGGCAATGTCGCAATTGTCTATAATCATGCACCAGCACCTCAAAATGAAGTGAAATGGAGAAATCCGCTTTCTATTGCATTATCAGAAGACGACGGAAAAACATGGCAATATAGACGAAATTTACTCGAATGGCACCCAGATGAGAATCAAGAAACTTCACAAGCGTTGAAATTCGAGTACCCCACGTTAACTGAAGGGCTTGATAATAATATTCATATTACGTGGTCACTTTCCCATCCGGAAAAGATTGATGACAAAGACTACCGATTTACCGACATACAATATACCTTTGTAACAGAGGATTGGATTAAACAAAGACCTTATTTTGAGGAAGCGTGGGAATTAAATTAGTTGAAAAATTAAACATTGATAAAAACAGATATGGGAGAAATAGAGTGATTAAAATGTATGAATTACCCGATTTACGCTATCAAAAAATAAAGCGAAATAAATCCGAACTTATTAAGCACATGAATGAGTTTAAATTAGAACCGAAGTTTAGTGTAGGCATCTGGTATTTTACTCCGGGCGGAAATAGATTCCACGAGCCAGTTTTGGAACAGAAATCTGTTGAAGCGAGAATCCAAATGGCTTATGAACTTGCTGATTTAGGTGTTGATGGGATTGAGGCGCATTATCCGGATGAAATAAACTGGAATAACATAGATAAATACAAAGATTTGGAAAAAGACACAGGAATCAAGGTAGTTGGCGTTCCATTTAGTCATTTTTATGATAAAAAATTTGAATTCGGCGCGTTATCCAATCCAAATGAAAAAATACGAAATGAAGCAATTGACATTGCAATCAATGGGCTGAAAATCGTGAAAGAGATCGGCGCAAATTGTGCAATATCTTGGCCGGGAATGGATGGATACATGTATGACCTTGGCACGATCTATCCTTGGATGTGGGAATTTTACGATGAGTCAGTTGCCAAAGCAATGGATGAAGTGCCGGGGGTTAGAATTGCTTTAGAACCGAAACCATACGAACCAGCGATAAATAATATTTTCCGAACAACCGCTGAAGGTATTTTGGCATCTCAACGAATACAATCATTATTAACAAATCCTGAAAATAAAAAGTTAATCGACAAAGGTCATCAATTATTTGGTTTGAATCCAGAGATTGGACATGTTCGTATGGGTTATGAAAGCTTAGGTGCGGCTTATAGTCTCGTCGGAATGTATGGGATGTTAGCCCATACACATTGGAATTCACAACCGCTCGGGAATTATGACCAAGATTTAAATGTCGGCGTTGTTGAGGTAACACAGACCTATGCATTGCTGTACGCATTGAAGATGATGGGTTATCATGAATTTTTTGGAATTGATATAAATCCTGAGCATATGCCCTCGAAAACAGCGATTGAACTTAACATTAAAGCAATAAAAAAATTAAATGAGAAAATCGAAACATTACCTCATGATGAGATAATCCAAAGTTACCTTAAACCAACTCAACATCGCGGGAAGATCGAAGATATTCTGATAAAA
>WJKO01000131.1 GCA_014729055.1 Promethearchaeota archaeon
CTGGAATTCGATTAAATCACCTTTTGGTTATATTTATCTCAAAGCATGCAATTAATGATAACGCACTTCTAATTTCGAGTAAAATAAACAAACATCTCGGCACTTTCATACAAGCTTCACCTATACGAGATACTTGGATTTCCCCAGATATTGGAGAGAAATATTTTGTGAGTTGTATAGCGACTGAAGACTATTTTTCAAATAAAGTAAAGCACAAAATCAACGCTCATGTAGGAGATATAATAAAGAAAACAAATAAGATTCATGCAGAGGAAACATCTAATAAAACTGAGGAACAGAAGAATGTCAATAAATTCTGGAGTAAAGAAGGTTATATCATTGAGATCAGTTCGGAATCTATCTGGATAATAAGTAAATCCACAAGAGGATTTTTCTATGGTGTTCAAACATTAAATCAAATTGTAGAAGAAACAATTTTTAAGCATGAAGATAAGGAAGAATATATTAAAATACCAGAATTAACGATAGTGGATTATCCTCAAATGAAAATCCGTTCATTTCATTTAGACTTGAAATCGTTAATGCCTACGATGAATTACCTTGAAGATTTTGTGTATTTTCTATCAGAATACAAATTTAATACGATTATTTTCGAATACGAAGATAAATTCAATTATAAGGGCAAATTAAGACAAGGCGTGCACAAATATCATCTCTCTGATGAACAATTTTCAGTCCTAAAAGATTTATGTTATCGTAATCGTCTTGATATTATACCATTGGTTCAAATTTTTGGACATATAGAAAGATGGCTGGCAACTGACAATTTTAAAGAATTAAGAGAAGATCCCGACGAAGATCCCTACCGGGCACAATCATTATGTCCATTGCATCCTAAATCCGAAGGTTTCATGTATGATATGATTGACCAAATATGTACAGCGCATCCAGAATCTAAATACATACATATTGGTGCAGATGAAGTTTATCAACTCGGAACATGTGAAAAATGTCGAAAATACATAAAAAATAATTCAAAATCAGAACTTTATATCAATTGGATAAATAAAGCAGCAGAAAGAGTCCTATCTCACGGTAAACGTCCAATTATGTGGTCTGATTATCTTATTAAATATCCCGAATCTATTGAAAGTTTAAATAAAGATATGATAGTTATGTATTGGGATTACGACAGCAGTCACAGTATTGAAGACTATTTATGGATTGATAGGCTTTTACGTAAAGAAAAAATACCGAAGATGATGGATCCAGAACTCTTAGAATATTATACAAAATATTATATCACTGAGGATTTTCCCGAAAAAGTCAAGCTATTGCCCTTCTATGATTTCTTCAAAGAAAGAGGATTTGAAGTTATGGGGGCTCCAAGCGTTGCATCTCATTTTCATTTTATGATTCCGGACTATTATAGAGGATTAAATAATGTTACTGCTCAATCGCTAAGAACATATGAAACCAATTCATTGGGTGTTCTCTTAACATCTTGGACGGGAGTCACTAATCCGTTGGATACACAAGTTCCATTAATCGCTGCTGCTTCTGAATCTCTTTGGAGTCCAAATAATATAAGTTCGGAAAAAACAGATGACTCTACATTTGATTTCGATTGGAATAGCATTTCACAAGTAATCAGTATGCATATTTTTGAAATGGCACCACGAAAAGCATCAATTGATTGTGAATTACTTTTCAAATCTTTGGAATTTCCGCGCGAAGAAGAATATGATAAATTGCCGAGTATTATTGATAAGCTTGAGGAGATTCTAAATCAGATCAAAGAGGGTTACGATGAAATATACGCAAATAGAGAGGTTATGGACGGTATCAAACTTGGTTTAGAAACTAGATTACTGGAATTCCAAATGCTAAATGGCATCGAAAAATTAAAAAAGTTATTGCAGCAATATGATGAAGCTGAAGATATCGGTATATTAGCAAATAATGAGGACTTGAATGCTATTAACGATATATTTCAAAGAGGTAAGGATTATCTAGAAGAAGTCAAAAGTAAGATTAATAAGATATATACTATGACTGAAAGAATAGAACGGGGAGAATTTGATTATATTTTTGAACGTCCACATTGGAGACCCGTAAGAACCTTTAAGAACCGAGCGCCTATTATTGCTGAGAGTCTTCCAGAATTATTGAAGACAATAGAATTAATTAATAATAGCATAGAATCAGGGAAAATTAAGCAAGTTGATGAAAGTCAATACTACGACAAATTTTCAGAATTATTGGTAAAGATTAGTCGGCATGTTTTTTTCATAATTCCATAATCCCAATATCTTATTTTCTATTCTTATTTCTGGTTTAATCAGTCGATCAATGATTTCTCCTGAGGCCAATAAAAATAACATCCTCGTATTCTTAACCCACGAAGTACTATTTTAATGGATTCTGGTAGGGATTTGATAGGATTCTTATATATATTTAAGAAAGATAGGTTTCGGAGACCTCCAATGCTTTGAGGGAGATGAGTAATATTATTTCGGGGCACGATTAGGCGGTCAAGAGTTTTAAGGCGACCAATACATTCTGGTAACTCGGTTAATCTATTTTGATCTACATATATCATTTCTATTGATTTTAAATTACAAATCGTGTCTGGAAACTTGACAAGACTATTGTTTATACCGTATAAATCTTGAAGAGAATGAAGCGATCCTATGCTATCGGGAAGAAACTCTATTTTATTATCATTAAACTTCAGTTTGATAAGCGAACTTAGGTTGCCGATCGAAGAAGGGAGTTGATGTAAATTATTCTTGCTTACGTCCAATTCTCTAAGAGATTTAAGGTTTCCAATCGATTTTGGCAGTGTTTTCAGATTGTTATCTTCCAGAGATAGTATTTCAAGAGACTTAATCTTTCCTATATCTTGAGGAAGAAATTTCAGTTTATTTTTTGCAACAAATAATGAAACTAATGACTTAAGGGATGTGATATTCTTTGGCAGTGATATTAATTGATTCCCCTCTAAGTTAAGCTCTGTCAATGATTCAATGTCAACGACACTATTTGGTAAAGCTCTGAGTTCATTATAAGAGAGATCTAATTTTCTCAGTTCTTTAAAAAGGATTGTTTGCGTTGGCAATTCTTTTAAATTATTTACGGATAAGTCCAGCA
>WJKO01000132.1 GCA_014729055.1 Promethearchaeota archaeon
AACCTACAGATATTATCCCGGCATTTTGCCTTGGTGCTGATTTTGAGTTCTATAAGTATTTTATGGAGGATATAGGTATGAAAACAGAACATTATAACCAATATCTAAAGGATGGAATTGTAGACACACCACCAGTTAATCATGCTTTATCAGTAGCCATGAATTTTGATTGCGATTGGTATACATGGATGCCAAGATTACATTTTGACTCTAAGAAAGAATCGATGATTGATACATGGGGAAGTTTTCAGAAAATTCTCGTCCGAGATAATGGAATTCCCCACGCTTGGTATTCTGGTCCTTCTCTTACTTCAAAGAAAGAAATAAAGGCATGGTGGGAGAAAGGTCGACCTAAAGGATATATAAATTTATTGCTAAAAGGCGTTAAAAAAACACTAAGAACTTTAATGAAACCAAAATATAATGAATTTTTAATGTTAGTTGGGCTTTCTGGGCCATACGAATGTATTTCGATGAGTATTGGCTTAGGTCAACTGGCTAAATACTGCCGAAAAGAGCCAGAATTTGTCAGAGAGATATTGGAACGTAATTTTGAAGTGCAAGGCAAGGGCTTAGAAAAATTATGTAAGATAAATCCACCGATAGTGATGTGCGGGGATGATTATGGATATGTCAATGGATTGCAAATGCCTGTTAAATATTGGCGCCAATTTATTAAACCAATATTAAAACAGTATGTAGAAATTGTTCATAATCATGATTTAAAATTTATTTTACATTCATGCGGCAATATTGGGGCAATATTCAAAGACTTTGTAGAATTAAATATTGATGGCGTCGAGTCTCTACAACCTACAATTAATGATTTAGGATATTTAAAACGCAAATATGGTGATAAGCTTGCATTACTTGGAACTATTGACGATACAGATCTCTTGGTTAATGCAGAACCAGCAGATGTGAAAAAGAAAGTTACGCATCAAATTAAAATTTTAGGTAAGAATGGCGGATATATTCCCGGGGCTACCAATTTCTTATTGAATCAGAAGGTTGAGAATATTATAGCAATGATTGACACAATACATACGTTTAATTTTTAATTACAACTAGAAAACATACTTGAAGGTTATGTTTATGGGATCAAACTTGATCAACCTGAACCTTTACAGATTTTAATCATATCGGAAAAAAGACTATTTAAATCTTGCGGCAAATCTATATATTCTGAACGCATACTTGAATATAATGAAATAGAAAATCTTATCTTTAAGATGAAGAAAATGACCGAAAAAAAATATATTCTGAGTTTGGATTCAGGTTCAACTGGTATTAGAGCAATATTATTTGGTAAAGCGGGGGAAATTATTAAACGAGCTTATGAAAAGACCCCAGCAACTTATCCAGAACCTGGTGCAATAGAACATGACCCAAACATGTTATGGAATGCCGCAAAGAGTGTCATCAACAAGATTATACAAGATAATATTAGTGCTGAAGAGATCAGTGCTATTGGCATCTGTAATCAAAGAGGAAGCTTCTGTCTTTGGGAGAAAGAAACTGGAAAACCTATAATTAATTTCATTAATTGGGCTGATGTACGGGCAGCAGACACTTGCGAAAAAATGAATAAGAATAGTAAACTGAGAATGATAAAAGGTATTGCAGGAATTGTTGCGAAAATTACACGCAGTACAATACTGACTGCTACAAATAAGATTACCTTCTCCACAGATTTTGCGTTAGTAAGATTGAAATGGTTATTTGAGCAAAAACCCGAGATATTAGAAAGATGCAAAAATGGAGAAATCTTATTTGGCACATTGGATACATGGTTTATTTATAATTTAACTAAAGGTAAAACCCATGCGACTGATTTTACCAATGCAGGAGCAACAGGGCTGTTTAATCCTTTTGATATGAAATGGAATGATATTTATCTCGATATTTTTAAGATCCCGATGAATATGTTGCCCGAAGCTAAGGATTCAAATGGGGATTTTGGTGTTGTAGATAAATCATTTTTTGGATGTGAAATCCCAATCCATGCAGCTGCTGGAGATCAACAAGCAGCACTTTTTGGACACTGTGCCTTTAATACTGGTGACGTGAAAATATCTCAAGGATCTGGTGCTTTTGTCGATATGAATGTTGGTCCCAAGCCAAAGCTCTCGAGACGTGGGCTATTTCCTTTAATTGCATGGGTTATAGATGGAGTTCCAACTTATATGCTGGAAAGTTATGTTGCGACCGCAGGAACTTTAATTGATTGGTTAGGACAAGGAATAGGACTCTCGGACACACCTAAAGTATTAAATGAACTTGCTTCTCAAACAGATGATACTGAAGGCGTAATATTTGTGCCAGCCCAGTCGGGTATTCGATTTCCGTATTTCAAACCTAATGCAAGGGGTTCAATCTTGGGATTATCGTTATCTACACATAGAAGACATGTTGCAAGAGCGGTTTTAGAGGGATTAGCACTGCGATTATATGATATTATTGAAGGTATCGAACGGGACACTAAAACAACAATAGGTGATATAAAAGTAGACGGAGGAGTGAGCAAGTCAGATATTGAACTTCAAATATTAGCAAATTACTCTAATCGAACTGTTTGGCGGGCTCCCGAAGCGGATATGACGGCAACTGGCGCTGCTTATTTAGCAGGAATGGGTGTAGGTTTTTGGAAAGATAAAGAAGAATTGAAATCATTGCAGAAAGGCTATGACAAATTCAAACCATCGATGGATCCAGAAAAAAGAAAGAAAAAGTTGAAGAAATGGAAAAAGGCTATAAAGGCAATCCTACGTATTGATTAAAAATGAAGGAAACGCAAAAAATTGAATTCACCAATAATCGCAATTGTGAACAAATAAAATATTTCCTCTTTGCATTTTTATTTCTAGGACTGATGATATTTTGTATTTTGGGAATCTATACAGTAGCAGCCCCACGCTGGACCCAGATTGCGTATTCTAGGTTAGATTGGGAGACTTTTGGAGGAATTTATGAATATCCTAAGACTCAACCTTATACGCTGGATTATTTCATTCCGTTAATAGCGGGGATATATATATTGATTGGACTAATTTTTACCCTATTTCTCAAGAAAAAGGTAAAAAAACAGAACATCCATGGTCTTTTAAAGGTCTTTACTTTACTTGGGATTATAATCACTTCAGTGGTCGGAACTGGTGGTATTGTATTAGGTGCTCCAGAAATGGAATTTTATGCATATAATGCCGGCCCCTATTTAACTTGGGGAACTGAAGGTAATATTACCCAAGATCCGACGAGTGGCATTACAATTTGTTGGCATAGCAAGTTTAATACTCCAAGTCAAGTAAAATATGGGAATGCTCCCGATAATCTAGACAAATTAGCAGTCTCTAGTGGTATTGGCAGGTTTCATCAAGTACCGATGAATGAATTAGAATCTAATACAACATATTATTATAAAATAAGCGGATTTAAGATCAAACAATTCCGGACGGCGCCTTTCGGTCGATTTGATTATAGTTGTTATTTATGGGCAGATCCGAGAACTAATAACGGATACGACAGCGCAATAGAAGAGACTAATATGCCAAAGATCATTTCTGAACATGCAAAAGAAGATGGTATTGATATGGCATTTTCTATCTGCGCCGGTGATATCACAGCGCGAGGAGTCGATTATAAGACATGGAAATTATGGTTAAATGATATCTCAACAAACGATTTTACAAGCAATTATAGTCATGCCGTTGCTATCGGTAATCATGAGCGTCATGATGATACTGGTGCAGTTAATTTTCCAAATTATTATCCATATCAAGACAAGAAAGACGTACACTTTTCATATAGTTTTGATTATGGAAGAGTACACTTTTCCATTCTCGATAGATGGAACACTAGTGACCCGTGGTACGGGGGCACCGGATATGCTCAAGCAGAATGGCTCGAACAAGATTTGATAGAACATGCAGATACGGATTTTAAAATTCTTGTAATGCATAACAATCCTATCATAACGAATGAACACCACGGAGATTGCTCTTTAATTATGAATGTAGCCGAAAGTCAAGGTATAGATGTAATTTTCTGCGGACATACTCATGCATATCAAACTTATGATTTTTCTGGCGGTTACCTAGATCCTGGTTCTTATGATCAAATGGTAATGATGATAGGTATTGGAGGAAATAGAGATAATTTATGTTATAATGGATATTGCAGAATCGATATAAATGAAACAGCAATCAGCCTAAAACCCAGACTGGCATGTGATGAATCACATTTTGAAGAATTTATTATTACTTAAAATTTATAACCATATTCTTTTAATGAGATTAAGTAAATCACATAATAGATGGAGAGAGAATACAATGTTAGATTATGTTGAATATACCAAAGAAGAAGGAAATGAATATAACCATGATATTGTTGTGTATGCGTTATCTACGTGTGGATTTTGCAGAAGAGGGTTGGCATTTTTAAGGGAAAATAATATACCCTTTAATTTTGTATACGTAGATAAGTTACCATTTGACCTGAAAATGAAAATTAAAAATGACCTTAAAGAAAAATTTGGAAAAAGAGTGGTCTTTCCATATTTAGTATATGATGATAAAGATTTATTAGTCGGATTTACGAAAGACGAATGGAAAGCGAAACTATTAGGCTAAAAAAAATGGTGTTCTAATATGGGCGGTATAAAAGAAAAAAATATAGACGATACGTTTAAATTTATGAAGATGGTGGCTGACCATCAAGGGTGGAAATTAAATAGAGATGAAGATTTTTTAAAAATGCTGGCAGAAGGATTGACAATTAATTGGAATCGATACGGATATTACAGTTGTCCTTGTCGCGATGCATCTGGAGATAAAGATAAGGACAAGGACATTGTCTGTCCTTGTGATTATTGCGTACCAGATCAAAAAGAATACGGGCATTGTTATTGCGGTTTATATCTTACTCCAGAATTTTATGAATCAGATAAAGAAACGCAAAGTATTCCTGAAAGAAGACCTGAAGAGAAGTATATGCAATAAAAAGAATGGATAGAACTTATTCCAAGATAAATTTTCATTTTAAATATCAGTTATCTTATTCTTGTGTATTTTTTATATAAATTTACGAGCATTGACATAAAACCATGCATCACTTTTTTTGAGGTCGTAAATTAGCGCTTTTATAGAATTAGAATCAAAGATTTGTTTAATAAGATCTTGCAAATTCTTAATTTCAACAATATAACGATTAAATAAATCCTCTAAATGTAAATCTTGTAGATTACTTTCTAAATCTCGCTTAGGTAAAAAACTTAAAAGTTTCTCAAATGCCTCTTTTTCCCATCTTAAATTAAATTTAGATATAGCATTTTGGTATTCCTTACTAAGAATTAAACTGTTAAGCGCCTTCTTACGATTTAAATAGAGGATCGCTATTAAAAAATTGCTATATTTATTACAATTATTATACATCAAGTTGACAGCATGCTTTAAATAAAAGCCATATAGAATTCCTTGTTTTAAGGTTATCAAAATCTTAGAAAGGCATTCAAAAAGAATGTAAAAATTATTATGCTGGTCAGAATCTTCATTTAAATACAAAAAAGGAACTTTCTCGATATATATTTGATCTAAACGCGTTGAACGAATTGCGTTCGAATAAACAAATCTATATAAATACCATGCGAAGAGTTGTGAGTTTAAATAAGCTAAAAGATAATATTCCAAAGATTGAGAATGTCTGTTTAATTTCTTATTACTTTTTCGCGTTATATTGACTATCGTGTCGAATGTAATATACATCTGATTATTTTTAAGTTGTAATTGTTTGGATGTCGCAATTGGACAGAATGCTAATTTGTAATGTGGATTTGGATGAAGAACATGAGCGTTCGCGAGTTGCCCTATAATTTTAATTCTCTTGTTATTTTCATTATTGGCTGATTTCTGGATTTTTTTCTGGATTCTTTTATTGTAAAGATTAGAAAGGAGAATATCTGAATCTGGAACTTCTACAATTTTTCTCACAGGTTTCAGACCGTAAGACTTAATTAAGCGTCCCTCTAAGCAATTTATATAAGGCTTTTTTTCATCCTGTTTCTCAGTGATCTTTAAAGCAACTTTTTGAATGTTATAACCCCGTTTCGCTGAAAAGAAATCACCAAATCTATCGTGAATATTCTCGCTGATTTTCTTAAAAAGTTCATACTCAGCTCGGTCAATTCCGAAGATTAAAGATTGATTACCTTTACAATATTTTTTTTCGATATACTGATATTTGGGTGTATAT
>WJKO01000133.1 GCA_014729055.1 Promethearchaeota archaeon
ATATATAAAATATATTTTTCTCAGCTTACCTCTTTAATCTGAGAAAAATTAAAGCGTGAAAAATTAATGAACAAAAACAATTCCAAAGAAAGCAATACAAAGGAAAAGTCATTTCTACCTTTGGGAAAATTGAAGCTAGACTTATTAAAAGAAATATTCACCGCATATAATAGCCCAGAAATTATGAATTTACTGGAGTCGTCGCCGTTTAAAAATAATTATAAGAGTTCTAAGGAAAGAGTAAAATTGGGTTTCGCTATCGGTGAGGATGCTGCTGTGATCGATGTAGGTGAAAAATACCTCATTCTGAAAACAGATCCAATTACATTTACGACAGATGAAATTGGTTATTATGTGGTGAATGTAAATGCTAATGATGTTGTATCTATGGGCGCAATACCAAGATGGTTTCAAGTTACCATATTACTTCCTCCTAATAAGACTACATCAACAATGGCGAAAAAAATCTGCCTAGATATTCAGAAATGTTGTTTAAAGATGGGTATTCTCTTAGTTGGTGGGCATACTGAAGTAACATATGGATTAGAGAGACCGATTGTTATTGGTTCTATGTTTGGCGAGGTCGATAAGAAGAATCTAGTTCTAACGAGTGGTGCAAAATCTGGTGATGCATTAGTCTTAACAAAAGGGGTTCCTTTAGAGGGAACATCTATTATTGCAAGGGAAAAGGAAGCAGAATTACATAAAAATGGAATATCTAAAGAGAAAATAGAGAGATCGAAAGAATTGCTCCATAATCCGGGAATAAGCGTTCTTAAAGAGGCATTATTGGCTACAAAACATTTTAATATTCACTCAATGCATGATCCTACGGAAGGTGGTTTAGCAATGGGTTTGGTTGAAATGGCCAAAGCTTGTGATTGTGGATTTCTTGTAGAAAAAGAGAAAATTCCAATTATTCCAGAGGGAGAAATATTATGTAGTATTTATGATTTAGATCCTTTGCAAGTCATATCTTCAGGTGCTTTATTGATTGCCTTAGAAGATAATGATTCTGATTCTCTTATTCGTCTCTTAAGAAAAAATGATATTATTGCCAGTAAGATCGGAGTATTGACAGAACATAAGAAATATCAAATAAAAGCGGGAAATAAAATAAAAGAAATTGAATACTCTGAAACCGATCAATTGACGAAAATCTTGTGATTTTAATTTTAAAAAAAAATAAAATAATTGAAGAATTCTATTTATATGCAATTCGATACAAAAGATGGAAGATTAATACCACAAAGGACGTTATAAATAGAATAAATCCAAAGTTGACAAAGAATAATGCCCGTAGCGGATATGCCCCCTCATCAATGTATCTGATTACGGAAAAAACGATGAGTAACAATGAAAATAACGCTGCCAAAGACACTCTTCGGATTCCCGAATACTTGATAATCGACCAAATCAATATAAAGGGTGAAACAATCGACAATAGCAAAAACTTACCAGCCATTTTGAAGGTTTTACCAATACCGCGAATGATTCTCTTAAACCCTTCTCCAACTCGTTCTTCATACCATTCTTTTAATGGAGATGGAGAGCCAGGTGGTCTTTGTATTTTTTCTAATATTTTATTCCCCCAGACAGATAATCTCTCTAATATTGCATACCAAATATTTGTGAATCTCTCTTGGATCGAAATCATCCGAGCCGTTGCACCAGCTTGATGTCTCATTCGATCCCAATAGTCTGTCTGCCGCGTATATATAAGATAAGCAATTATTGTCACTGCAGCAATAGCACCAACAACAAGCCCAGTAATAACCCAATTGATAACAATTTCAAATCTATAGAGATCATTAGTTCCCAATGGCGTTGTAAATCTTGTGTCCGAAGAACCATAATAAGCAATATTTCCAGCAATATCTTCAATACATAACATATAAGCTACGTTTTTACCCATTCGTTGACCTGGCAACTCACCAGTGTATGTTCCCGTCTGTGAATCGTATGTAAGATATAATTGATCCCATGAATTACCACCATCTATTGTGTAGTTTACATATACATTATTTATTCCAGATCCAATTGGGTCACTAGTCGTGAGAGCATCTCGCACTTCCATTGCTAATTCAACTTTCGTATACGCGGGTATTTGATTTTGTTCGTGAATCTTATGAGATAATTTTATAGGTGCTATGCTATCCCCGATTGTCGTGCTTAAGTCTCCGGTTTCGTCAGTATTACCTGCATTATCTACCGCTGTGATACTGTACTCAAAATCATCTCCGTACTCATATCCTGCACCAGGAATATTAATATAGTAAAGATTATTTGTTTGAGAATTTTCGGTCATAGCAGTGGTGGTTGGTGTTGGATTTTCATCATCTAAATTGTCATAAGTAATTGTTACGGATTCCAGACCAGAACTGCCGCTTGGTTCGTCTATAAATACCTCTATACGTCCTCCCGTATTATATTGAATAGGTCCGATGTTACCACCAGAGTCATATGTTTGAGGTGCATTAATATTAGGATCTATCTCATCACCGTACGTGAATTTATATAGTGAACTACTGTTATCCTCAATATTAATTATTCCAGAGCCATCGATAGAAACTATATAAAACGTTACGTTTGTATCGTAATCATTATTTGGAAATACGATTCGATATTTCCCAGAGCCTACGTCCGCAAATGAACTTTCACTAATTTCTTCATTATTATATTTATACGCCAGTATTACATCTTCAATTCCAGAACTTACATCTTCGGAGGATACATTTATTTCTAAATACTCACTGTATGATACAATCTCTGTTTCTAGTGAAATATTCATAGTCAATAGGAGTGAAGGTCCTTCTAAGTCTGGTACCATAAGTAATTGATCAATAATACCAGCAACACCATCGTAATAGCCCAAATAAACCCCGGAGTCACTATTATCATCCCAATATCCATCAGTATCTTGCTGTTGTAGAATGTTGTCAGTCGCTTGAGATACTACTGTTAATATGTCTGAATCAATATTACTACCATAGGATTCAATTAAACCATTGATAATTCCAATTGTTCCTCGTTTAAATGAATTGTAGACCTCTGTTCCAGGTACGGATACAAAAAAGCTACCATCAGATTCTTGTTTATTTTGTAACCAAATTAGTAATGTATCAATCGTATCGTAGACGCTTGTTGATTTATCATAATTATAATATTGCGATAAGAATTTCAATATACCAGCTTGACCATTTTCAATTCCGTTATATTTAACACTCGATGAATCGTCAATAGGTATTGCATCGCTATGAGTTGTTAGTTCAGATTCAAGATAAGTGTATATTTTATCAACCAAAGTTAGATAAGTACTATTTTTGGTCAAGTCATAAAGATTTAATAGACTATATCCAATACCCGCGGATCCCTTCGAAAATCCGTTCGGATCGGCAGCTAACGCCCCCAAATATTCTTCCCAAACACCGCTTGTGTCATAGTCGTCCAGCCAACGAGCCGCACCCTCCGCATAGTCTAAATAAGTGCTATTCTTTCTATAACGATATAATTCCGTTAGAAAGTATAATACTCCCGCTGTACCATAATCGTATCCAAAATATGCCTCATCTTCTTGAGCACTCGTTGAATTAACCCAATAATACCCATCTCCGTCAGTAATAGCATTATCGATAATATAATCTGCAATAGCGAGTAATGTGTTCTTATGTTGTGCAATATCCGAAGATTTTACCATTTGAAGGAAAAATAATCCAATACCCGCAACGCCGTCTGCTATTCCGATCGAATAATTGCCCGAATCGCTACTATGAATTGCCCAATCTGCTTGATTTTGCAATGAATTGGCACAATAGCTAGCCCAAGTAAAGTAAGTATTATTTAATGTCTTTTCAAACATGCTTAGGAATGAGATCCCAACACCCGCTGTACCTCTTGCAAGACCACTATAATACAGATTTGTTCCTTCAGAAACGCTGAATCTATATTCAGTAGAGGTTTCTTCGTCTCTTTGAGAATATAACCAATCAATAGCATCTTTAGCAGAATTTATCGCGAAATAAGACGAAAATTCAACATCTAATAAAGATAAAGCAACACCTGCAACACCACCAGCCAGCCCATAAGATTTATCCGTTTGTGAAGTCAAGTTCCAATACTTTCCCGGACCAGAGGGATTATCTTTTATATGCATTTTATAATAACCATACGCACCAGAAACACATTTACTATAATTCGTATTATGTGTATGAAGATATAAACGATTGAGAAATTTTAAAACACCAGCAGTACCTGTAGCGTAGGATAAATCTATTGAGTCTCTTGGATATGCTCGTGTTGTCCAATAATAAGTATATACATTTTGAACCGCACTAGTTGTCACATCAGAATCGGATGCACTACTGATAAGGAAATTTCCCGCGAAAGTTGCATTTAATAAATAATCGTTGCTTTCATCTTCTTCTGATAAAATGAGACCAATATCTAATAAGAAATCTGCAATTCCAGCAATTCCCGTTTGATATCCATTATAGATCAGAGATGATGTATTTTTGGAACGCCAGTAAGTTGTCGTACCCAAGGAACGTCCTAAATAATCTTTAGCAGCTAAAGTACGACCTGAGATCAACAACCAATTTGCTGTGTATTTCGCATAATTTTTATATTGATTGTTTGATGAATTTAATAACCCTAATTTCAACAAAAAGCTCCCAATACCAGCCATACCTTTAGATCGCCCAGTATAATAGCTTCCATCTTCGTGAATCCAAGCTGCGCATGTTTTCCCACCTTCATTTATCGTAATTGCGTTGTTAATGAGAAAATTACCAATTTCTTGAGCGCGCTCTAAATAAGTTTCATTACCTGTTAGAGAATAGACTTCTAGGAAATACTCACCAATACCAGTTACCCCAGATTCTAAATCATAACCGAAAAATTCATCGTTGTAATTCAATGTGATATTTAAAACATCTATTTCAATATCTCCAGTACTTGAAGTGTCCCCCGTGGCAACTCTTACGACAATTTCTCTTAACACTGGACTTAAATAATTGGAATAATCATCTTCGATAAGAAGATTCAATTGCTGTTCTGTGCTGGTGATTGACCCGAATGATTCATATAAACCAGATAATCTATTATAAATATAGATTTCTGCATAATCCATACCGGGTTGAGTTCTTATCCTACAATCAATCGATATATTATCTATATAATTTATATCAAAAGCCGGTATTAATCCAAAATCAGTCAGATTATATTTAAAATTATGAGTTGCATAATGATCTTGATTACTTGTGATTTTAAAGACTAGGTTTTTAGACCCAGATGCGGATTTCCACCCATTCTTTTGATAAGAGAGGGATCCTCTATTATATGAACTATCTGTGGTTACAACAGCATAAAACCAATCATTCGAGGGTAACCCCGTTGTACTATCTTCATCTATAACCAAAGAATAACCATAAATTGAAGATCCGTTTAAAACAGGGACACTACCGCCCCATGTAAAGGTTACATTATGACCAGGTTCTGTGTACATCTGAGGATCATCAAAAAAGACTTTATCACTCCAACCGCCTACTGGTGCACTCATATTTGGTTGTCCACTCTGTTTTGCCTCATAAATTCTGACCCTTAAAGCACCATCATCAGTTACGTCCTCATCAACATATATCATAATATCGACACCATTATCCAATACAATAGGATAACCGTCAAATCTAAATTGCTGACTTAATTGAACGCAGTCAGATGGATGTGTTTCACTTGTTCCGATACTATATGTATCCAAATTCCCAGAATCATACATATTTTGTTCAGTAAGAATAATATTTGCAGTTGAAATAGTATAATAAGTATTATCATTTAACGCTAGATTACTTATACTTCCTGAAGTTGTTCCATATAACCCAGAATCAACGCTGAATGTATCTTCTTCATCTTCAATTCTTTGACTTTCTTTTTTTGGATATTTGGTTCCATCAAGCTCGTTTACAGCTAAAGTTTCTAAATAATAAGAAACATCGTTTGCAAGTTGTAGAATGGTTGGATTCTCCGTTTCAGCATATAGACTATATAAAAATTCACCCACACCCGCTGCCCCATAATCAATACCCGTTAAGTTTTCAGCAATGGAACTGTTGTATTGAGGCCATTTTCCAGGCTTTAGAAGATCTGATGACTTTGCATCATACCAGTTTCCGATTTCTATAGCAGCATCCAGATAAGATGAATCTTTCGTCTTTTTATACAATTCAATAAACAATAACCCAATACCCGCTGCACCTTGTTTTTTATTCATATAATAAATTCCCGCTGATGAGTTCCATGAATATCCACTTAGTTTATCAGCTTTATCTTCCAGCCACTTACCTGCTTCACAACTAAGATTTGCCCAGTCCTCAATACTTAACGGAGTGTCTCGACTTGGATAACGGTATGAGGTATTGGGATCGTCTATGCTTGAGTTAATACTACCATCATTTGAGATTGAATTTATTTTGGGTAAAATTGCCATGCCAACGATAAATATAAATAAAAAGGTTATAGCGCTACACTTACGCATTATATTTCTTCTAATAAGTTTCTTCAACAATAATCTACTCCATTTGAAAGTATAAGAATTATACGATAATTTATGATATACTTGTGATATGTTATTAATTTCTTTATGTATCAATTTAAAATTTTCATGAATTTTTATGATGTCTTAATTCAGAAAAAAATGAAATAGCACTTTATAAAAGACCGATTGGAGTTTAAGAAACTAATCTTTTCCCATGAGAATCTTGGGCAACAATTAAAGGTCCAAAATTCCTAACTTTTAATATCCATACGGCTTCTGGCATACCTAAATCATCCCATATAACGCCTTTCACAGATTTTAAAAAGGATTTAAAAATTGCACCACAACCACCAGTAAATGACAAATATAACCCACCAAATTTCGAAAAATCAAGATCTGGCATTCCACCCTTACCGATAATGACTTTTATATTTAAAATTTCGCAAACTCGCTTTTGAAAAGAGGTCATTCGTGCACTTGTAGTCGGTCCTGCCGAGAATAGTTGAAATTTCTTATCACCTGAATCTTTTAATAGATGAATAATCGGACCACAATGGTATATTGCATGGTTTTTCATTTTTAAGAGATCTGTTGGAAGTTGTTGATTGCTGTCTTTTAATTCTATAATCCTTTTATGGGCATGATCTCGAGCAGTCAATATTGTTCCAGTCAAATAAACAATATCCCCAATTCTAAATTTAGCAATCTCCTCTGGTTGAATAGGTAATTCGATTTTCTTTGTTATTCTCTTGTTCTCAGCCATTTTGTACACCTTAGTGATTTTGATATAGAACTTTTCCTATTTCCGATATATTAATTACTGTAACTCGATGAGAGTAACACTGAACAATAACGCCGACCGGGTAACTAGCAGGATGACGCATTGCCCATTCTATTCTAACATCTAAACATGTCGTAGATCCTCCTAATCCCATTGGGCCAATATTCAATTCATTGATTTCATGTATAAGATCTTCCTCAATTTTTTTTACGTCAATTCTCTGACTGCGGGAAAATAGGGGACGCATAAGGGCTTTTTTTGCCAAATACATGCATTTTAGAGCATCTCCACCTATCCCTATCCCAAGAATGATTGGCGGACATGGCTTTCCCCCAGCAGTTTTTACGAGTTGTAGAATGTTATCTTTTATATCTTTAATTTCCGAGGATGCATTCATCATAAATAACTCAGACATATTTTCTGAGCCACCCCCTTTATTCATAATGGTGATTCTAATAAAATCCACCTCATTAGATAATTCAAAGTATATTGGTGGAGAATCATGCCCTAAATTGTTTCCAACATTTTTTCCAGATAGTGGGTCTACGGTATTAGGTCTTAGAGGGATTATATTTGTAGCTTCTTGAATTGTCGTATAAATATTTTGCACAAAAGTATCTGGAAATCTCACTTTTGGTGAAAATTCAATTAATATATTTATCATACCCGTATCTTGACAAATTGGCAGTTTATGTTGCTTTCCATACGCAAGATTCTTTAATATCAGATTCAAT
>WJKO01000134.1 GCA_014729055.1 Promethearchaeota archaeon
AATCAATTCTATCTATTTTTAGTTAAAATAAAATTTGGTCTTTCAATAAATTAGCTTAATGACTTCAAATGCATGGAATCCCGTAAAAGGAGACTTAATAACAAATTGGGCGGCTCAGATTGACCCAAGACTTCCATTACCCGAATATCCCCGACCCCAGTTTAAAAGAAGATTATGGAAAAACTTGAATGGTCTATGGGAATACGCAATTCGTCTTAAATCAAAAAAATGGGATAAGAAAACCGATGGTGAGATTTTAGTTCCATTTCCCATTGAATCATCATTATCTGGTGTGAAAAAGTCAATAAAACCAAAGGATAAACTCTGGTATAGGAGATATTTTACCATCCCCGAAGAATGGAAGCTAAAAACAATTTTCTTGCATTTTGGAGCCGTTGATTGGCACTCAATTGTTTGGATTAATGGAAATAAAGTTGGTGAACATAAAGGAGGATATACACCCTTTAAACTTGACATTACGGATTCTTTAAAGGATAATAAGAACGAATTAGTCATTGAAGTATGGGATCCTACAAATAAAGGAAGACAAGAGAGGGGTAAACAAGTACTGAGACCATCAGGCGTTTTTTATACTGCAATTTCGGGAATATGGCAAACTGTTTGGTTGGAGCCCGTCAATTCAGCACATATTGCAGACGTTAAGATAAAAACGAATATCGACACAAAACTTGTTTCATTTACTATTAAAGTGGTAAATCCGAAGGAACAAGACGAAATAAAGGTGGAGATTGAACCAAACATAAAAAAGACACTGAAAATGACCAAAAATACCAATAACATAAAATTAAAGATTGCAGATCCTATATTGTGGGCACCTAATAAACCTTATTTGTATAATACTACCATTGAATTAGAGAGGAATGGCGAGATAATCGATAAGGTAGATACATATTTCGGTATGCGAAAAATTCATTTAATGAAAGATGAAGAGGGTGTACAAAGAATTGCCTTGAATAACCAAATATTATTCCAATATGGTCCATTAGATCAAGGTTACTGGCCTGATGGACTATATACTGCACCAACCGATGATGCATTAAAATATGACATTGAAATTGCGAAGAAACTCGGATTTAACATGATCCGAAAACATATCAAAGTTGAACCCGCGCGATGGTATCATTATTGTGATAAGTTAGGTATGCTTGTTTGGCAAGATATGCCGAACGGCGGAAGAGTTGTACCTGGGGAAGTAGCGGGATTAGTATTACGGGAATTACTATATATTCCAATTGGGCGCCTTAGAAAAAAAAATCAAGCAAATTATTATGTTGAACTAAAGAATATGATTGAATGTTTGTATAACCATCCCTCTATTGTCATGTGGGTCCCTTTTAATGAAGGATGGGGGCAATTTAAAACTGAAAAAGTAGTAGAATTAATAAGAAAATTAGATGATACAAGATTAATAAACAATGCAAGTGGTTGGATGGATCGAGAGGTTGGTGATGTTCATGATATTCACAGTTATCCCGGTCCAAAAATGCCAGATATTGAGGAAGAACGGGCTGCCGTAAATGGAGAGTTTGGAGGCTTGGGCTTAGAGATAAAAGGACATTCTTGGGATATTCGAAGAAAATGGGGCTATCGCAAAATGTCGTCAAACGAAACCTTCACCGAAAGATATAAGACATTAATGAAAAAACTAAAATCTTTAATAAAAAAAGGATTATCCGCAGCTGTATATACGCAGATTACAGATGTTGAGGGTGAGATAAATGGATTGCTCACCTATGATCGTGAAATAATAAAAATTGAAAAGAATATATTAATCAAAATCCACAAAGAATTGCTAGATTGGAGAATATAATGAAAAAATCAATACATAAAATGTGGTAATGATGAATTCGCTTGAACGTGTTAAAGCAGCTTTAAAATTCCAAGATCCGGATAACGTTCCAGTCTTTACACATTTTCCAATGACAGATGTTGCAGGCATGCCTTTAGTACCATCATTAAAAGATATAAAAACATGGCCCAACACTGATAAACACGTGTTTCCGCGTACGATGGGGATTCCTGCTTACAAATATTTAATGAAAATTCTCGGGATGAAAGAACCGGAATGGGTAAAGCGGGATCCAGAACTAAGGAATTTCAAGTGGCTAAAAAAAGATAGAGAAGAAATGGACGAGTGGGGGATCATTTGGCGGAAGAGAGTAGAAAGTGGTGGAATGGGACACCCAGGAAAGGCATCGATGCCCGATTGGGAAGACTTTGATGATTATTTTGAAAGATTTTATCCTGATCCATCCGATAAAAAGCGTTATAAAATAGCAAAACTGGTAAAATCTTTATTTGGGCGGAAACGCTATCGGATGATGGCGCTTGGCTCTGGTCCCAGTCATTTGGCATCCTATATTCGTGGTTTCAATAATTATTTAGTAGATCATGCAAAAAATCCTCATAAATTAAAAAAACTGCTTGGGCTAATTACTGATAATATTATTCAGTCTATGCAATATAGCGTTAAAATTGGTCTACAACCTCATGGGTTTATGATTGCTGATGACTTGGGTGAACAGAATAATCCTTTCTTTAGCCCACGCACGTTTAAAAAGTTTTATAAAGATGTATATAAAACCTTATTTGACGAAGCACACAACTTGGGATGTGAATTTCATCTACATAGTTGCGGTAAAGTTGATCCACTATTACCATCTTTAATTGAGTGGGGATTAGATGCCATTGAATTCGATAGCCCCCGAATGAATGGATATAAGGACTTGCATCCATATCGCGGTAAGATCTTCTTCTGGGCATGCGTTAATATTCAATCAATATATTCAAAAGGAACACCTGAAGAAGTTGAACGGGAGGTATGGCACATGATCCGTAACTTAGGCACAAAACATGGAGGATATGGGGCATATTTTTACGGGTCTCCCCGCGTTATACATGTATCAAAGGAAAACATAAAGGCGTTCAAACATGGTCTTAAAAAATACGGTGATTATGGCAAGATACCAGAAGAATGGTGGGAGAGTCCCGTAAGCAATAAATGGGAGGAATTGTATGTGCCTCCATTGCCGTCCGATGAATTAGGTTAGGTTTCTTCAATTGATATTTTTTCAATTGCTGCTTGTTTTTTGCTCAATAAAAATCCACTTATCAAGATTAAAATCATCCCAAATATCATAAAAATTGTTGATAAGTCACTGGGTGCTTCATTTTGATAGATGATATAGTATAAGATGATGGGGGAGAGTTGCATTGGAATCTTTTGCAATGGCACAACTTTGCTTACATCTCCATGCTGAAAGGCATATTGTAAATGTGCAATACCCACTGAATTAGCTAATATTAGGATAGTACATCCTATTATAAATGTAATTATTACTGCAGGATCAATTACTCCATTCGTAATAGATTTAATAGACTTTGTAAAGGGCTGTAACCATGTGTTATTTAAACAGAAGGGCAAAGCTGCAGCAAACGCAAAGCAAAGACTCTTGCCCCGCTCTACTTTATCCCCCAAAATTCTGAATGCAACCCATAGAACAAAAAGAATGATCGTGAATAACGTCATTCGGATGGCAAACGCAGAATCGCTGAAATCTCCGACTTCAAAATCAATGGAAATTTCACTTAATCCCAATAACGCAATACCAATTATGATCATTGCGATTCCGGCATATTCTGATGGCTTTAATTTTTCATTTAAGAATTTTACACCCCCCCAGACCAATACAAGCATACCCGATGCTGCCAAACCTGCTATGATCGCTCCACCTATAAAATGATTTGCTAATAATAGCAAAATACCTCCGAAAACGACTACAAAGGCTAGTCCCAACAACCATCGCGGATTTCGTATCAAGTTTCTTAGGAAGTCTTTGTCTTGTTCCTCTTTTGTTAATTTATTTATCTCAATTTTTTGTAATAGCTGTCCTGTATGATTTATGATCCCCCCAGCTATCGCGAAAGTGACTCCTAGTAAATATACATTCGGCACTTGTTGTTCTCCTTCTTCTGCAATTAATTTTCTGAAATATATTCTCCTATGAATAACTTGTTCTTAATTCTATTTATAACAATAAAACCAATAGATACATAATAAAAATGAAACAAAGTGGTGTTTTATATTTCTAAATTAAGATTTGGTCTCGTTGGCTACGGAACAAGAGGAAAATACTGGATATTCGCGCTTAGAAGCAAACGAGACGTTGATATGGTAGCGGTTTGTGATATAAGGGAAAAAGCGGCAAAAAAGGCGGCAACACTCTCTGGAGCGGACTTTTATACGGATAATTATGAAGAATTCATTAAGCAGGATTTGGATGCTATTGTTATTGCCACACCTCATTTTCTTCATGCACCACAGACGATTTTAGCTGCTGAAAATGAAATAAATGTACTTTGCGAAAAGCCTATGGCGATTACTTTAAAAGAATGCGATGATATGATTCGAGCAGCGAATCAAAATGATATTAAACTCTCTATAGGATTTCAACATAGATTTGATGAACAATACATTAAAATGAAGCAGGCAATTGACGCAGGTGCACTCGGAGATATATTTCAGATCAATCTTTCTTTCCGTAAATGGCGTTCCGAAATGTATTATGAACAAAGCACCCATCATTGGCGGGGAAGATGGACCACAGAGGGCGGCGGCGTTCTTATAAACCAAGCAGTCCATTTTATTGACTTATTTCAGTGGTTAGGGGGAGATATTGAGAATATTTTTGCTTCTGCAAAGATTTCCCGTCATGAGTTCCAAGAAGTTGAAGATAACGTAAATGCAATAGTGAACTTTAAAAACGGGGCGCATGGGCAATTTCATTCAGCAATTACCTACGATTATGATAAAGGCATAGAACTTGGAATTTACGGGACAAAAGCGAGTTTAGTATGGCGAAATCATAAATTACATAATTCTATGACTCGAAAAGCGAAGCGAAACTCTTTCTGGGGAGATTTAAAGAAGAATTTAAAGCATCCTCATTTAGAAAACTTTATACAATCTATAAAAGAAGATGATAAATCGATCATTTCTGTTAATGGGGAAGAAGGAAGAAAATCAATTGAATTCATACGAGGTATCTATATGAGCGAAATCTCTGGCAGAAAGGTGAGATTTCCCGTTAATGATAACGGAACCTTCCCGACTTTGGGAAGATATTACAAAACGGAATGGGAAAATCTGTAAACTATGGCTTACTAATTTCACAATTACAATCTAAATCATTAATTTCATTAATTTCATTAAATTAAACTAAGTATATGTTTTCAAAACTGAAAGGTGCGTTTAGTAAACTTGGTAAAAGAACCCTCAATGAGAAGAATATGGAAAATACTCTTGAGGATCTAAAGATAGCACTGATAAAAAACGACGTAGCATATGATGCAGCAGAGACAATCGTAGAAAAGACAAAGAAAAATATGATTGGAGAACAAGTAGGAATGTTCTCACTTAAGAAAACTCTCACAGAGGCATTAAAAGAAGCCATTTATGATATCTTATCAATTGACCAACAGTTCAGTTTGATTGAAGAAATAAAAAAGAAAAAACAATCAAAAGAACCATATATTATCCTTGTTTTAGGTGTAAACGGTACGGGAAAAACCACGACTATTGCAAAATTATGTACATATTTTAAAAAACATAAGATTACTTCGGTCGTAGCAGCCAGTGATACTTTCCGTGCTGGGGCAATTGAACAGCTGCATAAGCATCTAAAAAATGTAGAAGTTCGCATAATAAAAGGTAAATACAACGCCGATCCCGCGTCCGTTGCTTTCGATGCAATTAATCACGCCGTTGCCAAGTATATTAATGTCGTAATTATTGATACGGCCGGACGACAAGTTACCAATAAAAATTTGATGGAAGAACTAAAAAAGATTAAGAGAGTAAATGAACCTGACCTAACACTTTTTATTGGCGATTCTCTTGCGGGTAATGATGTCCTTGTGCAAGCTGAAGAGTTTGATAAGGCAGTAGGAATTGATGCATCGATAATTACTAAATTGGATGCCGATTCTAAAGGTGGAGCTGCATTATCAATAGCTCATATAACAAACGAACCTATCTTGTTTGTTGGAGTGGGACAAGGATATGAAGACCTTGAAGCATTTGATCCACAATGGTTTTTAAAGAAACTTTTAGGTTAGCAAAATGAGTATATTCTCTGTATTGGCAACGGAAAAGGGATGAATCAATGGGACAAAGGGACGATTCAGGTAAAATTCGCGTAAAGTGGAGAACATTTGTCAATATAGTTTGGGGTAAACCATTAGAGACC
>WJKO01000135.1 GCA_014729055.1 Promethearchaeota archaeon
ATTACAGACCGAGATTGCAAGTTTAATTGAACTTGCTGAGAATGAAATTCAGAGTCTAACAAAAAAAGATTCTACATACGATTTTTGTATCGAGCAAGTGGAGCAGCTTTTGAGACAGATCAAGGAAAAACAAGCAATTATGCGTGCATATGAATATGAAAAGTTCAGAGTGAAATTAGATCGCGTTAAAGCATAAATTTAACAACTATTTTTCTCTTTTCTTTACCGGATGTCGTTTTTCATTGAAAATGTAATTATTTTCTTTCATCCAATTTAAATACCCAGAATGTTCTCTATAATCGGCATAACGACCCTCTTTTGGTTCCTCTTTAAATTTACCTCTTGGTCCGAGGATTCCCCCGAGGATAAACGCAATAAGTAAAATAATGACACCAATATTCCAAAAATCATAAGAATTATCCCTAATCATATACCAGATGGTGAGAGAAATCGTAATCCCTGCTAAAATATTTTCTAATATATAAAAAACGGTTTGCTGGTAACGAGCACCCCAGTAATTACCATGATATCCATCGGTCTTACTTGAATACAGGTTAATATATCTGGCGTAATCGGTTTTCTTAAACCCATGTAACCACATCATACCGTCTCCGCACGCAGCTGAATCAAAGATCATATGAAGATAAATACCCAGCATTGGAATGATAAAATATTGTGGATAGAAATTAAAAATTAACGACAGTAAAAAAACAATAATCAATGGAAACCAACAGATAGGCCAATGAAACCATGAATTCAGATGATGTTGAAATTCTGTACCATGTGACGATGTTTTCGTTTTTAAACTAAAATATAGTCCATCAAAATCGGGAAATATACCAAAAATAATTATTAAAAAGCACGCTAAAGATGGAGGATTCGTCTCAAACCATAGCCAATAGATTCCATTATAAACTAAATATGCGGATGTTGCGTGCATTGTACTATTCATATATAATAAATATTAATTTTTAAGAAACATAAATATATTTAGTTAAATCTTAGAATAATTTAACAATAAAAGCATTTGATTAGATCTCTAAAAGCGTGATATTTTTGGTTGACGAAGAAAAAACGGAAAAGAACGAAGAGAAAGAAAATTCCGATGTTGAAGAATTTGCTGATTCAAATATTGATGACGACGATATTAAGGAAAAAGAAAATGAAGAAAAAAACGCTACTGAAGATGATGCTGATAATCCTGAAAGTGAGGAAATCGTTGAAGATACAGAAGATGAAGATATAGTTGAGGAAATCGACATAGAAGACTCAAAATACGCTGATATAGATGTTGACGATGAGGATTCAGTAAAATCAATGTTGATGGACTTTAGTGAAATGGAAGATTTTGATGTTCAAGAGTTAATTGAATTACAAAGCGCGATGGAAGAAGTAAAAGAAAGCGTAGAAGGAAAAGAGAAAAAAGAAAAAGAAATTGAAGGAGAAACCGAGGAACAAAAATTAGAAGATATCGATGAATATCCTGGGTGGGGCATGTATGGAGAGGGCGATTTTCAACCAGCAGAAATATCCGACGAATTAAGGGAAAAAATAAATAGAGAACTTGAAGAAAAAAGGAAAAAGGAAAAAGTACGTTCAGAAGCAGAATTTAAAGAATATTGCAAGAATAAAAAAACAAAAATTTGGTATCATGCGTTATGGTTCCTTATATTTGAAATGGAAGATCATCAAGCAACAAAGAAAACTTTATACGATGCATTGAAGGAGGTCACAAGTAAGAGCGCAATAGACCCTATTGAAGAACATAAATTTTATTTTGGTCTTGGATTCATATTAAGATTATCAATGATGGGGGAAAAAGTGGTTTTATTTGATGGCGAGAGATTAAAAATTAATAAAATGGTAGGTGTTGATTTACTGACTGATATCTTAGTTGAGGTGGGTGAACCAATAAGCGAAAGACCTACAATATCCGAAGATAAAAAGAAAGAAATGTTTTTAGATTTTTTAACCGACGATTTTTCCGATATATAGGAAATATGGGCAATGATGGGCTATGAGAGATAGTTTTAAAATAGACTCTGATTATCCGCGACTTGTTTTATTGGGTAATAGTAATGTAGGAAAATCAAGCATTGCTAGATATCTTCTAAAGAAAAGAAACCTCACTGTGGGTGCTATCGGTAAACATGCTGGCTCTACGGTGAAATTGAACCTTTATAATAGCGCGAAAATACCATATCAAATAGCAGATCTTCCAGGATTTGGAGCGATGCTGAGAACCAGTAAGAAAAAAAAAAATGAAATACATGATTCAATCATTCAATATGTTGAAACTGACAGAGAAAATATTTTCTTAACGTTGATTGTCCTTAACGCTCTAAGAATTGAAGATGAATTAGAAAAATGGTATTTTAAAAATAATAAAACCATCCCTCTCTCTTATGAATTTGTTATGTGGTTAAATCAAGTAGGGTTACCTTCTATTATTGTAATCAATAAAATAGATAGAATTAAAAGGAGAGATTTGAATCAGATCTTAAAAAATGTACTTTTAGTATTGGACGATTTTGGAATTTCTATACAAAATGCAGAATCAGATGAAGGATTAATTCAAATTATACCTGTATCGGCTAAGAAGAAGAAGAATATGAAGAATTTGGAGACTGAAATACAGCATTATTTTGATTTAAAATTCCCAAATTTTGAATAATTTAGATTTCCACAAATATTGATTATGGACTTAATAATTCTTCCAAAATCGATATTGAGTAAGAATTGTGTCTTGCACTTATAGACAAGGTTATCTAATCAATACCATTCCAGTTTACTTCGTGTTAATCATAGACAGAAAAACATAAACTTTAAATATCAAAGTAGATTTTTTTATCAAAGCAATTTCTGAAAAAAATATAGAATTTCTCAGCAGATCATAAAGTTATGTTTTCCATAGGGATTAAGACGTTTTTTGTGTAAAGCAGTTGTTTTTCTATACTTTGACATTTTATTTTCATAGCGACACTTTATTCAAATAAACTTTTAATCAAAGCTATTTAAAGACTCGAAAGATTTAAATTTCAATGAATGAATTAGTTTCTTACTACTGATTGGGGATCAAAAGATCAAAAGTCTTCTGATCAAATATATATAGCTTTCACTTTTGGAGATGGAAAAATCTGCATATTGGCAATGTTTTCGGATGTAGTCCAAATCATTTGATTATTAAATCAAGTCAAGATATTTTGAAGCTTCCAATGAAAAAGCTTCCAAAAATCGGAACTTCGGTATATGATAATGGTATGACATATATCGGAAAGATAGCCGATATTTTTGGACCAACCTCTAATTTTTTCATTTCAATAACACCCAATCATCAAAAATTACTAACTCATTTTGCAACCAAAACTAATGAACGGATTTATATTGCGCCTCCTAATTCCAGTTCTAGATCAAACAGAGGAAAAAAACGGAAATACTCTAAGAGGAGGAAGATATATTCAAAAAGAAAACAAAGTAATTCGAAATCATCCGGAGATAATTAGAAATATCATAATGAGAAAAAATTTGAAAAATAGAATCGTAAAAGATTCGTTTAGTAACACCCAAAATAAAAAATAAAAAAACGTAAATGTGTAGATACTAGGTGTAAATAATGGTTAGTAAAGAAGTAAAACCAAAAGAAACTAATACGGAAACTTGTCCTGATTGTGGTTCTATGATCACTGTATGTGACACACATAGGGGAGAAATCATATGTTCTACTTGTGGATTAGTTATTTCAGACAAACTAATAGATAAAGGACCAGAATGGAGAGCATTTGATAGTGATCAAAGAGAAAAGCGTACACGTGTCGGGGCACCAATGACATATACAATTCACGATAGAGGATTATCAACAATCATCGACTGGAAAAACAAAGATTTTGCGGGTCACGAAATTCCTGCCAAGTTAAGATCACAGATTTATAGATTAAGAAGGTGGCAGTCAAGAATCCGAGTATCGGATGCAACTGAACGAAATTTAACCTTTGCATTGAGCGAACTGGATAGGATGGCAAGTGTATTATCTTTACCCAAGACTCTGAGAGAAACGGCAGCAAAGATTTATCGATCTGCGGTAAAATCCCACCTAATACGAGGACGTAGTATTGAAGGAGTAGCCGCGGCATCGCTTTATGCAGCATGTAGGATGACAAAGATACCGAGAACATTACAAGAGATAGCCGAGACTGCCCGTGTTGATAAGAAAGAAATTGGTAGAAGTTATCGATTCGTAGTTTCAAAACTGAATTTAAATTCTAATCCGACTAAACCGATAGATTATATTGCCCGTTTCGTATCTGAACTTAAATTATCAAGTAAAGTCCAGAAAAAAGCAATGGAAATTGTTAAATATGCTGAGAAACGAGGATTGACTAGCGGTAGAGGTCCAACAGGAGTTGCAGCAGCATCAATCTATGTAGCAAGTATCATGTATAAAGAACGCAGAACGCAAAGAGATATTGCACGTGTGAGCCAAGTTACAGAAGTGACTGTTCGGAATAGATTCAAAGAATTGATAACGAAATTGAAGATTAATATTCCTCTAAAGCGAAAATAGAGCTTATTTTTAATCTCTTCTTTTTATTTTATGTTCTTCTTATTTTATTTGATTTAAAAACAGACTTTACTTATTTGAAGAGGTTTTAAAATATTTATAATCGATTAAAGTCGAAAAAAATAAACATAGAAATAAATAAATAAATATCATTTCCTTGTATGTTATAGATAAAGAAATAATTTAATCTAAAGTCTTCCAGTAGGGTGTATGATTTGAAAGAAAAAGACGAGCAAAAAATTGATGAAATACTGCAAATAGTTTTGAGATCAAGCCCCGGGGTACGTTATGTAATTTTAATGGATAGAACAGGATTAACAATATCTTTTCAAGAAAAATTTAAAACAAATAAATCGGTATATATTGAGCGACTCGGAGCAATAAGCGGAGCTGTCTTTCAAGCAGTGGAGGAACAAGGCGATATGGTTGAATATGGTAATACAATATCACAGATAACCGAATATGATAAGGGGTTTATTTTTTCAATGGACGTTATTGATGGTATTATTTCTGTAATTACCGATAAGAATATTAATATGGGATTAATTAGAAGTATAATGTTGAAATATAAGGACATTTTAGCCAATATCTTGCAAAGATATCTAAAACAAGATACAAATGAAATTACAGAAGAATTAAGAAGTTTATTTGATGGAAATCAAATTATATAGATTATTTTATTTATTCTGAAAATAGAAGTGCATGGGACCTCTTTTTCCTTTTACACTAACTCTTAATTTCATTGCTGGGAGGTTCCCTGCTCGATAAAGTCTCTCATGTTAGGTAATTATGAGTTCCCATGCGTGGGTAAGTATTTTCTTTAACATCATCTTTATGCTGTACCATATTCATTGTTGAATAAAATCAACTCTGTGGCTCGCCCGAATGATGAATGAAATTGAAAATAAATCTCGGAATATCGACTGGGGTCTTATGCACATGCTATCATCCTTTTATCAAACATGTCCTCGATAGCCAGTCATTTAATTTCCTCGAACGATTCCCATTAAAATCATACAATCATAAATTTAAAATGTTTTCGCTTGATTTTTTAATTTAGAAAATGCCTATAATTGATCTAAGTGAAATAGATACTTTCTTTATAATACATAGTTCGACGATGAAATTCAAAGGAATGGATGTAAAGAATGTACCTAGTTC
>WJKO01000136.1 GCA_014729055.1 Promethearchaeota archaeon
GTGTTAAATCATGTCAGAAAAGAAAAGAAAGAAGAACTAAAAGAATCCCCTAAAAAAGAGGGTAAAAAAGTCAAAAAAGTTGTGAAAAAAAAGAAAAAGAAAAGCAAAAAGGACATTAAAAAGATAGCAATGATAACAGTTGGAATTGGTGCAATTTTGGCTGTTGCATTGATTGGCGGTCTCGGACTTTCGCGTTTTGATGTCGGTGAGTCTCAAAATCCCGTAGGATATTATCAGCTTGAATTTTATACGTTAGATGAATCGGCAGACTTTGAGATACTAGTTACGAATGGCACTGATCTTAATCGCAGTTTTACGATCTCAAATGGCGCCTTTGCTCAAGGTGACGGAGATAAAAACTGTACCATAACGCTTTATGCTTCGGAACAGAGTTATGCAGTGCTCATAGGAGATGGAATCAAGATATTTTCTCTTCCTATCGAATGTTCTGAAGATAGTAACAATCCGATTATAAATAGATTAGAGGCGATACCAAGACCAACAGGAGTTGGAGCAGTAACAGCAGTCAAGATTGCCCAAGTACCGGAATCGGGACCATATACATATACAGATTTCGACCCCAGTTTAGGATATACAATTACAGAAGGGGAGTGGTATTCCATGTATCTCGAAATAGATTATGAACCCGGTGAAAGCGAACCTTGGGTTATAGGTGAACTTGAAGTAATTGTGGACTATGTATTGGAAAACTATCCCCAATATGCAGTGACAAATGAATTAAGTATTACTAACTATGAAAGTCTCGGGCTCGTTATGGACTCGCATATAGAAAATGTATCAGCTGCATACTTGTCGCATTTAGATGTAGAACAGTTCGAATACGATCCTGGTTCAGGTCTTGAAGATTTTACAAGCATGAAATTAGGGATTCTAAGAGCAGATCCAGACCAAAACGATCACGTAACAGGATATTATTCGGAAGAAATACGGTTCAATGCTTCAGAATCGGTTCAACTACATTTTTGCTTATTTGATGGGAGCTTGGATGTTCCTTTTGATAGTTCATGGTCATATTATAAAATTGGAGGTTTTAGTTAGATGAGAAAATTTACTCTAAGAAGCTTTAAAAATAGATGTAAAAAGCAATATTTGAAACACTTTCTGCTGATAACAATGATTTTTAATCTTTGGTTACTAGGATTTGGAGCATATCACGCCAAATCTGATTGGGCTTTGACTCAATTCGTAAATGTCGGAATAACCGGGTGGATGGATGAGGATTATAATTATTTTTCAACAGAAGACACGATTCATAAAACTGCGACGACCAAAATTCAGATTCGACCTCAAGAAAAGTATGATATGCCTTATCCCGTGACCTTAGTATTAACACAAGCGCGAAGCTTGGGCGATGCTGCAGTAGTTCCGGATTCATCGGGTGATTATTGGAGACCATTCACTGACAGTGAGGGCAATGAAAAATATTTTCAATGGTATGAGCAAGAATATCAATTCGACTTTATGGCATATACGGAAGCGACTCCCCAGGAGCTCATGCCTTTGGTAACGTCAGAAACAAAGAAAGCACAATGGCTAAACTACTGGTATAATGATGCGTGGTGGCCTCGCTCAGTAGGCAAGATTAAGGAGAAGGGTTGGGGAGAATTACATTGCACTGCTGAATATAACGGTATGATTTATCCTGGCGATCTTGCAAAGATTTCAGAGAATAGACGACTGCAAATGGGTGCAGAGATCACATTAGCCTTGGGAGATGTTGCAATCTTTCCCGCAGAACGTGAAATAACCGATCAAGGTACGTTTTTGTTTGAAGGTACATCGTACTATATCGACCAAGTAACCATGCTTGGCGAGGATACAGAATTAAGCTGTACACAAAGCGGGATCGTTAATAAGAATATCGTCGATAACCCAGGAATTGCCGAAACGGAAAGTTCAACAGCCTATCCGCAAGAATTAGATGACGCTGAAAGAATTGCTAATGACGACCCAAATAATGAAATGCCCATGCCCGAGATCTCAAAAGTCGCAGAAGGTACATTGATGGATTTCGATGCAGGGTTTGGATATATCACAGAAGACCTTTCCACGGGCGGAAGATTGCAGACTGTACTATCATATGATCAAGGCGTTTCACTTGAAACTGAAGATGACCTTCCGGCGCGCACGAATTTTAGTCCCGATACAGCCATATTACCTTTTCCCAACACGAAATGTAATTTCATGCTGGATATGGACATGACGCCGGTGCTTAATTATCGCACTGCCAAATTATATTATCAAAAATTTGAAAGTGTCGTGGTTAGGAAACATCATGTATCAGGCGGTGGTCGAGAGGACAAAGTCGATGAATGCATCAATTATAGGGTGTCAGAAATGCAGAAATATATTACAAGGCGAGAGGTCAGAAATATTTATTATATTCAGAGTTTCAATGTAAAAGTCTGTTTTGCGAGTATTTATGATTGGGAGCCCGAAGAGCAATATAGCGATCCACCAGAACCACCAGAAGAAGATGAAATTTTAGAAGCACTTCCCCCACCAAATGTCGGAGGAGAGACACATGTAGATGTATATCATCCTGATAGTCCTTCTTTATTCGAGATCATCATGGGACTTATGTTTGGTTGGATTCCATGGGAAATCATTGCGTTAATTGCTGTTGCGCTAGTGGTCGTATGCATAATATTATTCTTCATGAACCGGAAAGCGAAAAAGACTCTAAAGGATCCAGTTAAATTAGGTGCACAAATGCAACAACAATATGCCGCAAATCCTATGTATGGTCCTCAACACACAATGCAAGGTCAAACAATGTACCCTCAAACTCAAATGATACCCCAAGGAATACCTCAGCAGATGAACATGCCACAGCCACAAGTAGCACCAATTGCGCCGCCGCCGCCCGATAAAAAACCTAAGAATGTCGTTGTCAATATGGTAGATGTCGATGATTCCGTTCAAAAAGACATTCGTGGAATCATAGGACTGATTGTCGGCATTTGCACGTTAACCGTCGCAATAATGCTCTTGTTATAAACCAAGAGCAAAAAAATAATTTTATTTTTTTTATTTTTCAATTAAATGAGGAGAAAGACTAAATGAGCACCCAAAAAGTTGAGCAATTGCGGAATAAACTATTAAAATTAAAAGCTCCCGAAGAGAAGATACCAAAGAACAGCGAATCAGCGGGTATTGGGGGCGAGAAAGGCAAAAGACACAGAGAACGGCTGCCAGAGTATGTGAAATATGAACAAATCTCTGTGGGTAAATTCATCTGGCGGCATTTTTCAAAGAATTTATTATTATTTATCCTTGCAGGAACATTTATGATTTTTCTATTACCTTTATTTCAAGTTTCAGATGTTGTTACTAATTTTACATCAGATTCAGATAGTGCGGCATTTGTCATGATATTTATACCGTGGATATTACTCGCGGTGATAACATGGATAATGGCAATTAAACTAAATAAACACAGCAAACAAAACTGGCTTGCAACCATTGTCGTATGGATTATCAAGATTCTGGCTCTACCCCTTATTTCGACCATCATAATCTATGGATGGGCTTTTTTCCAAGATTTTATGGTTCAAGGAATACAACCCAACGATGAAACTACTCTTATATACATGCTGACTCATGGAGACTTCGTCGGCATTTTGAATACGGAAAGTTACGTTCAGACTATTAACATGTCGATGATAATAGCCCTTATTCTTTATGATTGGTTCATTGCATTTTTATACGCTCTTTGGGTTCCCAGGTCGGGGATAGGGATCCTGGAGGAGGGCGTCAAGATGGAAGAAGAATTTAAGGAAGCCGAAGAAGCAGGAGAAGCCGAAATCCAATATATAGTGGAGGAGTATGAACAAGATGAACCGGAAGAATATGAATACGAATATGGATATGAATATGAGGACGAAGGAGAAAACCAAGAATATGAAAGGGAGGAAACTCAGCATATTGAAAATCCGGAAGAAGAATATCTAACAGAAGTTCAAGCGACAATAGACCAGCCGATTGAGGGTGAGATCGCTGCATTTACCACCCAAGTTGTAGTATCAAAAGATGGAAGGAATGTTGAGCAAGTTATTTTTTACGAAAATCAGCAAAAAAATATAATGAACCGCGGGTATATCTATTTCGGCATTTCACTCATCTTATTGATGCTAAATCCCATATATATTATTCCATTGTCAGCAATATTTGGCGCAATTATAGGCGGAATTTGTAAAACAAAAACTCTCAAAATATATTCGGCAATACTCGGTATTCCATTATTTTCAATAATTATCACCAATATTACATTAGGTAGCATGAACTTCCTAGATCTTATTGCCCTTACATTCTCCTTGGAATGTATATGGAGTCTGAAGAAAGCAGAAGTGGGGGATGTTCTTATTGCTGCTGGTATATTTATCTATTTATGGGTACTAATATACATTTTAGCCCCCGAAATTTATACAAGTGAATCTGATGCAATTGATTTGTTTTATATTATCATACCAATTTCCGCCGTAATGTCCTCACTTATGCTTCTATTAAAAAATATGATTCCATCTCAAAGTGATCGATGTGACTTCAATAAATTGAACTACCGATGGATTGAGCGAAAATTATACAATCATAACAGGATCAACAATATTAATTTGTTTTCAATTGGGATGTTGGTCGTTTGTTCCACCGCAACGTGTATTATTTCATATATTTCTACCGAATCAATTTCCTTGTTATTCTTGAACCCCTATATAATAGTTATTTCTGCGGTACTGGGACTGATTTTTTCTAACACATTCATAATTAGCGCAGTTATAAGCGCGATACCGGGGATATTGACGTCCCTTATATTTATTGTCATAGAAAGTTCCTATACTGCCTATATACATGAATTAGTTATGTTTGTTCTAACATGCGTTATTGGGATATACTTGTTAATTGTGCGGCATAAAGACGCCAGCTTCACTGCAATTTTTATTACTGGCATCTTAATAACAATATATTTCAGCGCAATTCCCGTACCGTATGTAACCCAATTTTTGTACGTAAGTATTCCTACCGTGGTAATACTGCCGTGCAGTATCTTTATTCTTAATAATCTTAAAAAAATCAAAGGAGAAACGAGTTTATGAAAAAGAAGTCTATAAAAAATAAAGCAATACTATATGCATTTGTATTATTATGCTTGCAAATAATGGTAGGATCCGTCAGTGCAACAGAGGATATTTTCGATTCCGCATCATTTAACAATGCAGGTTCAGTAATAACTTCCGATTTGGTTGACTGTGAAATGTGGTCTCTTTCACAAGGTCTTGCAAGCACGGACGAAATAATTTATGAAACAGGCGTAGGGGGCGAAATCGGGATCATATTTTCCAATAATTTGACTTGGATTACCGACCTACTTGAATATATCGAAAATACACATCGAGATATTGAAGATGATATATATAATCTACCCGTAAACCAATATTATTACGCCGCAACAATAGATAACCCCCTCAGCGAGCTCCTATACAAGGATGTTACCCTTCCAACTTTGGGGCTATATGGCGACAAGGTATATTCACTTGTTCCTGGTGAGATGAATATGGATCAAGGCTGGATGTATGGTATTTCATATACCTATAAAAGTCTGAATTTCATTCATGTATCCGATATCTTTTCTGCATGTTATATTAGTGACATACCCGAGCCAACTATTCATAATTATGTAAGTTTAGATACTGAGTTTCAAAGCGTGGAAACAGGAGAACCTATAGAACTTAAATTTGAAGTCATCAACCAAGAATTCATCGATTCGAATTTATACATTTACAAGGTCGAATTATGGATTTACGGAGGAGGATGTATCTCTGAATCATATATGAATACGAGATTAGTTGATGTTCCTTATATGTTTTCAATAGACTGTGATCAAACTTCGCAAGAATTGGACCATGTAAACATATACCCTAAAATTTATTTTTTTAACGGAACGGACGCCGAATATACCGAAGGATTTTCATTTACCCTTAATGTGTATAATGACCGTGATATTATCCTATTTATCTCAATCGCAATTCCTATTGGTATTTTTTGCGTCATATATATACCAAGTCTGCGAACCCGCAGAAAAATGGCTCTGCAAAATATGAAGATATTTCTCTCTTCAAAACGTGTAGAGGAAAAAATTGGAAAAGAAGAAAGTGAAGAAGATTTTATGGAGGAAATCTAAATGAATAGAAAACAATTGAATTATATCAAATATATTGCCGGGGGAGCATTGACCCTCTATTTAGTGTTATTTGTATTGATGTATTCAGAACCCAACGTATCTGCCCTTACGTCGCAAGGAAGAGAGGGCGGATATTATTACGTTGGCATGGATCGAATCTCAACACATTGCGCGTACGCCGATGATGAGAATGAGCATTATATGTTGTATGCACATATCGGTTTGAGATTATATCAAGATCAACAGATGGTAAATTGGGTTCCTGACTTAATTTCCGAACTCGATTATTTTGAAATAAATCTCACGGTTGAATATGGAAACGTGTTTGCGACGGTCGGGGTTAAGAAGATTAGCGAAAGGGTGTATATCGACTTGGACGACGAGATAACACTGCATGCAATACAAGAAGAGAATGATATCCGAATTCCTGTTGCTGAAATCGAATATAGTATGCTCGGTATCGACAATCCGGTAATTAAAGATGTAAATGGCACGATCACAACATATTTAGAAGTAAGCGACGGTATTGAAACGTCATTTATTTGCAGCGGTGAATTTAACGTGCAGCACCTCTACTTTGGCGGGACAACATTTTTCAAGTCAATCCTAATAATCCTCGCAGTTGGGTTTATCCTTACCTTTATTATTTTACTAAATAAAAGACATAATACCGATGTACTCAATAAATCCAGGGCACAAGCCGAAGAATTAAAAGAAGAGGGATTTTTACCGATATTCCGCGAAATTGGAGAGGTAAAAGTATATGCAATGGAAGCCGAAAAAGAAAAGAAAAAACGCGAGAAAGAAGCAACAATAAGAAGACATAAGAATGAAGATGTTGATTTTCTTGACCAGATCTCAGATCGAAAGCAGCGAATCAGTATTCCTGGTTATTACGATTCGAATCTTACGTTTAATCGGTATATTTTCCACGTCGCGGTAATCTTTGCCGGACTAATGGCAAGTATAGCAGGACTGATAAATTATTTTATGAGACAACCCGTGATGACACAATTTCCGTTTTTGTTTATTGTCTATGTCGGGATAGCCGGGATTGCAGTTGTAGTCTTGATATCCATGCTTATTGCGCTACCATTGACAAAAGCGCCCAAAATTGGCATTGATGACATTGAAAAAGTAGTCACCTCTCTTGATACCGGGGAAGAACAAAAGTCAGCATTTTCGACCGAAGTAATTGAACACCTCGATGAGACCAGAGCAAAAACCGAATATAAGATTGCAGACTATACCGTTGTTAAAATAATTAATGCAGCGGTGATGATTGGGACTGTTGTTTTCTGTATGTTTGATTTGCAGATGTTTACGGCAGACTATTATAAGACCATCTTTGGTCCCGTTGACTTTTTAACTCTTATTACCGATTTTAATTTAATCATTACGAGTATTCAAACTCATGTGCCGGAGATCTTATTGTTATTCATGATGATAGTTATTCTTGGGATGACATTAAAATCATCCTTTATCAAGCAATACTCGATTATTGCAAATATTGCGATTCTGGTTACTTTGTATCAAGGATTTCATATTATGGGGATAGCAACGCCGACATGGTTGATTTTTCCAATCATCTGGGGTGCGTGTTACTTCCTATTTGCTGTGCTAATCGTACCACGTCAGAACTCGCCTTCCCATGCGTATCAATCACTTATTTCCGATAAATCCACATGGCATAGCAATACGATACTATACCTATCTGAGAGAATTCACAGCCAGCGGGGTTACATATATGCGGGTGTTTTACTAAGCCTTTTATTGATCGAACCATTTACGACCGAGTTTTCACCTAGTCATTTGAGGTTTATTGTAATAAATGTAGCCCCGTTCATCATTGCACTATTTATTGATTCGTTTTTCTTTTATACGAGGAAGAAAACCCATCATTCATTTAATAAGGGAAAACTAATGTCCATAATTATGATCATTCTCTTTATGCTTACATGTCTTGATATTTATATGATATATACCTACCGAAATCAATTCTTCATGGTTAATTTTTGCTGTGAACTTTTCCTTGGCATGAAGATTTTGTTCGGGCTATCCGGCGACAAGAAAAAGGCAGTGGAATCTATGTCCGTAATTACCGAGCAAAAGCCAAACAAATTGACCGAGAAATGGCTGTTTAAGATAGACTTGCTCTTTTATCCGCATAATTATGAGAAATATGACAAAGAAACTCGGGGTATTTGGGGGTGTTTGGATAATTTAGGTGAGAAAAACCCGCTCTTTTCTGGTGTTCTTGGCATTCAATTCCTTGGTAAAATCATGGATTTTGTCAGAAAGTTTATGTTAATTGAAGTATGTGCAATCTTTGAAATCTGGTTGGGATTCTTTTCCTCTTATTTAGCAGGAGACGTTGTCAGTGTGTTGAATGAAATGACAATATCGATCGGACTTACCTTAGTATTTGTAGTCATTGGATTATACTTTAAGAAATCGGGGGGATATCACTATAAATTCTCAATTGACCTTATTCTTTTATTGTTTATCATACCAATGGGCACAGTGATATGGTGGTTGTATTGTATATTGACCATTATCGTGTTTATAGAATTAGTGATTACAATTTTAGTATTTAGTTTGGTAAAGTCAACCGGAATTGAAGCGGTTAATGCAATTCTATCGGCAGGCAAAAACAATGTGGGGAACCCAGTGGCTTCAGTCTTGGAAATGCTGAGTTATATGTTAAGTTTCGCCGGGATCTTGGGGCTTTGCTCGGCTATGAATATTATCGCAGGTTATATTACTCAATCTTTGACCGATCTGATTTATATCGTGAGCGTCGTTTGTTTGGTATTGCATATATTTACCTCTGAATTGTTGAAAAAGGACAAAAAAGAGCTGCACGCGGTACATTTTGCGGCAATCATTATCTCAGCGGTAATCTCTTGGATACTTGTGAAATCTTCGGCACCTTTAGTGCTAATGCAGGGGCATTCCGTAGACCTTACGCGGTTCGTATATATTTTATATATTGTACAAGGTCTTTTGGGATTGCTCTCATTTATAATCAGCAAACTCAAGTCAATTACCAAAAAGCGAATATTCCCCGAATATCAACAAGGTCAAGAGCCTACAATCAGCGATCCCCAAGATCAACAATCGACATTGAATTATGCAATAGTTTCGGCAACAGATTCGGCAACTGATTATACATCGCAATTCGGAAAAGAATTGGGATTGGCTCTGGGACAGGCTGTTGCACTGCTGAAGGAAAGCGGAGCGAAACCACTTGACGAGTTTCTAGTGTCTTTGAAAGCGAGCATTAAATCATTTCTTAAAAACCCTAACTTTCAAGTGCCTTTAAAAGAGAGATTAGAAAGCTTAGGAATAGATGGCAGTCTCCTCAACAAGGTCGGCGATATTCAGCCAATACTTAACCAATTGCAACAAATTAACGCCGTTGAGGTTAATAATGTATAACATATATGGAGGACATCCCAACATTGCTATCAAACAATGATAAAAGGCAGATCGAACTTCGAATTGACCTTGCTATGATTGAGGAGCAGAAAAAACTGCTCAAAAAGAAAGTCAAAAACGTAGAAAAGGACGCGAAATCCGATGAATATATAGTTGATGAAAAGTACGCGGCTGATGTCAATTCAAGACTCAAGGCAATAAAAACCGTGATGGACGAACTTAACAACCGCGAGCTGAAAGATCTCGAAGAATTAAAATCATTGGGCAAATTTATCCTGGACTCACTGAAAGAAGAAATTGACATTCAACAAGATCTTATCAAAAAAGCAAAGCGAAACTTTCAGCTCGGTCGTCTTACCTCACAAGACTATAATCAAGATTACAAAGTCAAAAAAGATGGATTGCGAGACCTTATTCGCAAATATCGAGGCATTCAGCGTGAGATTAAAGAGTATCAGCTCACCTA
>WJKO01000137.1 GCA_014729055.1 Promethearchaeota archaeon
AAACTAGCTAGTAAAAAATATGAAATTTTATCTAAACTAGTATATGGACTCAATGCAGAAATTGGTGAAGTAGATGAAAATTTACAAGAAAGAATAAAGAATCTTGCAGATAATGCTTTATTTGGTAGATGGATAAAAGGAATTACAGATTTAACTAAGGATATTAAACATACTGTAGGTATCCCATATGAATCATTCTCAGAAGAAACAGAAATAACTTCTATGTCATCTGAAGAACTTTCTAAATTAGAAAATACAATAATAAAAGAACTAAAAGATTCAGGAATGTTGAAAGATGAAAATGTAATAGACGCTGAATTTGAAGAGGAGGAATAAATGAGAATAAAAGGAAATTGGATAATTAAAGATTCCAAAAAAGAACAGGAATATATACATTATATTGTTAAAATTCCTAACGATTGTGAAATAATTGGATTATTAAAAGAAAAAAGTTATACTCTTCATAGAACACCATGTGAAATTCGTATAGAGTTTATTGATAGAACTAATAAATATCGTTCTAGACTATTACATTACAAGAATGAGGAAGAAAGAGATTCAGATTTTAATATTTTAGCAAATTATATAATGAATGTATAGGAGATATTTATGACAATCCCAGCCTTCCCTAAAATTTTTGCAATCGGAACAAAATATATTCAAGATATTTGGAAGGACGAAGTAGAAATTACAGAAAAATTAGACGGAAGTCAGCTAGTCTTCGGTAGAGATAGTGAAGGAGAACTTCGTATAAGAAGTAAAGGTAAAAAACTATTTTTTGAAGCCCCAGAAAAGATGTTTGCTGAAGGTGTTGATTATGTAAATTCTATTGCTGATAGGATTCCAAATAATACATATTTCTATTGTGAATATTTAAAAAATCCAAAACATAATACTCTTGTTTACAATAGAATTCCAAAGAATCATCTTGTATTATTTGGTGTATCTACAGGAAAAGATTGTTTTGAAAGTAATCATTCAGAACTTTTGAGGTGGTCTGATAAATTAGAAATAGATTGTGTTCCTTTATTATATCGTGGTATGGTTACTTGGGAAATACTTCCTTTTTTAAAAGAATTGCTCCAAATAGAGAGTTATTTAGGAGGGCCTACAATAGAAGGGGTAGTTATTAAGAATTATAATAGATCTATTATAATTGGAGGACAAGTATTACCTTTAGCTGTGGGTAAATTTGTATCTGAATCATTTAAAGAAAGACATAATAAAGAATGGAAAAAGCAAAGTGGAAAAGGAAAATGGAAGGAATTTTGTGAATCTTTCCGCACAGAAGCACGATGGAATAAAGCAATACAACATCTTAAAGAAAAAGGGGAATTAGAAGAAGCCCCAAAAGATATTGGCAAAGTAATAAAAGAAATACAAAAAGATATTATCGAAGAAGAAAAAGATACTATAAAGGATTTTCTTTGGGATAATTATAGTAAAGATGTCCTACGTACAGCTATTCGTGGCTTTCCTGAATGGTTTAAAGAAACCCTAATTCAAACAGATTGTAATAATGGCTAACAAAAAACTTGATTCTAAACAAAAAGAAACTCAACACAAATTAAATATTCTAAAACAAATAAATGACGAGAAAAAGAAAAAGAAATCTCGTGAAGACGTTAATGAGTTTATAGAATATGTAATGATAGATGAGATGGGGAATTATTTTAAACAAAGCCACATCCATAGACGCTGGCACAAATTTATTAGAAAATGTTGGGACGCTCAAAAAAACCCAGCAATATTAGCTCCTTGGGGTGCAGGTAAAAGCAGACAGATAGCTATTGGAATGACATTATTTGAATTAGGCAGAAATCCAAACCTACGAGTAAAGATTGTTTGTAATAGTGATGAAAATGCAAAAAAACGTGTAACATCATTAAAAAATTATATTGAAAAATCTGATAGAATTAAAAAAGTATATCCTAAATTAGTTCCATCATATGACCATTGGACTGACCATTCTTTCAATATTAGTGGTAGATTATATAGTGAAGTTGACCATTCTGTAGAAGCGTGTGGTGTAGAAAGTAGAATTATTGGAGGACGTGCAGATTTGCTTATTTTTGATGATATTGTAGATAATAAAAGTGAACAGAGTCCAGCTTATAGACAAATGACTAAAGATAATTTAGAAAATGTTTTTATGTCTCGTTTAGAACCAAGTGGTAGAATTGGATTAATAGGAACAATGTGGCACAGAGACGATGCTCATTGTTTTCTAATTGGGAAACAAAGTTGGAAATTTATGATTCAAGGGGTTAGTGATGACTTTGAATGTATTGAGGAAATCATTGTATGATTCACGAATTAGCTAGACGAAGAAATTTAAAAATAAGAAAAGTCCCTCTTTGGAATGAAAAATTTAACAAAGAAGAACTAGTGCGTCGTTATAATGGAATGTCTAAACGTATTTTTGATAAAGGATATAGACAACGACCAATTTCAGATTTTGATAAAACATTCCCAAGTTTTATGAATTGCATAAAAAAGGGATTAGATCCTAATGTAGCTGCTCCAGAAGAAGATAGAAAATTTATAAGTGTTGGAGTTGATTTGTCATCACAAAAACGTCCTGGTAATGTAATTTTCACAACAGCAGTGAAGAGTAACAATAAGCGTGTTCCGTTAGATATTAGAATAGGTAATTGGTCTAGCCCAGAAACTGCTAAACAAATAGCAGAAGTAGATTCTTTATATAAACCACATGTAATAGTAGTTGAAAATAATTCTTACCAAGGAGCATTAATTGAATGGATACAATCTTTACCTACTGATTATGATTTTTGGATGAAAGTAGTTCCTTATGTTACCGGACGACAAAAATGGTCAGATGATACAGGATTGCCTTCTCTAGAATCTGAATTTAATGCTGATGCATGGATTATAGCTTTATCTGATACTGATACACATTTTTCTGATTGTGATTGTGCTTGGTGTAGATTTATTAGTGATATGATAAATTATCCTCAACAAATAGGAGAAGGAGACAGTACAATGGGAATGTGGTTTTCCAGAGAAGGAATACGTTTGTATATGTCAAATGGAGGAATACAAGAAAGTATACATATTCCAGAAAATATAAATGAATTTGATGAATTATTTGATATAATAAAAATGGACCCCGATGATTTTACGAATTCAATATAGGAGTAATTATGTGGTTCAGAAAGAGAAATAAAGATTATGATGGACCCAAGTGTCCAAAATGTTTTTCAAAAAGACTTATTAGACCAAGAATGTCTTTAGTAACTTTTAAGTGTTTAATGTGTTGTGAAGTGTTCCCTGAATGGGAAGCCTATAAGGAGGCTAATTATGATAAGTAAATTCTTTGGTATTATATTTTTTATTCTAAGCATACCATTTTTATTAATTGGATGTATATGCTTAGCATTTATATCTATAATTAATATTTTAATTGGAGTATTCTCTTTGCCTTTTTGGATAATGTTTGGATTTTTTAACC
>WJKO01000138.1 GCA_014729055.1 Promethearchaeota archaeon
CACTAATCCAATAACGTCGTATTCGCTGATATGTTTATTCAATAATTCGACTTCTTTTTTCTTGTATTCCGCGACTTTTGATTTCTGAATCATCTGCGTTTACCTCCTTTCCGCGATGATTTTGGTTCTTGTACTTTCACCGGTTTTCCCATGGTAGTTTTTACATATATTGATCGGACATTTCCTTGTCCATTTGGGAGTTGAGATTCAATTAAGTTATATACCGATTTGAGGTTTTCAAAATTTTCTTTAAAGTCCATTGATTTCTTGCCGAATTTTGTTTGCAACATGGGCGTACGTCTTGTTCTCAATTTGATTCTTCTTCTGAAGTTGTCGATTATACGTTCAATTTCTTCATCCGGTCGAATAATCCCGTATCCTTTTGGTTGTGGTTTGGGCATTTTTCCGGATTGTCCTAAGTATCGTCCGAGAGTTTTAGCGATATTTCTCATGAGCGGTGCTTGACAGACGAATGCATCGTATTTTTTGACAAATTTCTTTTTTGCTTTTACATCTTTCTTATCAAGTTCAGAAAGATACTTATCGTCAATGACGTCATATTTTTTGTCTTGGAGTTCTACGACCATATCACCTTTAGCCACGAACACGATGCTTAAGTCCTTTTTGTCGTAAATAGAGTTTGGTAAGAGAAATTCGCGGTCAATTTTGTAATTAGGGTTTCTTACATCAACATCTCTGAGGTTAATTATAAGGTCTAAAGTTTCATCAAAGTTTCTTTCTTTTGCTTTCTTTCCCTTTTTTTCAAGAACGGAATTATCAATTGCCTGTTGTAAGGCGCTTTCAAGTTGTTTTTCTTCTACAATCATGATGATCTCCTTTTTTATCCTATTTTATCATACTATTATCAAGGTTATTCTTTTACCTTAACTTCTCCTGATTTTATTTTTTCTTGCATTTCTTTTGGTTCAATGCCGTCAACAGTTAGTCCACATGATTGTGCTGTCCCGAGTACCGTTCTTACAGCATTTTCAAATGCGATTGAATTGATATCGTCTCGTTTCATTCGTGCAACGTTACATACTTGATCTATCGTTAGATCAGCCACTTTTTCAACATTTGGCTCACCAGATCCCTTCTCTATTCCCGCTTCCTTGAATAACAAAGAAGAAGTCATAGGAGTTTTTACGGTAATTTCAAAAGACCTGTCAGCGGAATCCACTTCAATGGTTACGGGTACCTTTAGCCCTTTAAACCCGGCTGTTTTTTTATTGATCGTGTCAATGACAAGACCCATATTGACGCCTGTTGGTCCAAGAGCCGGTCCTATTGGAGGACCTGATGAAGCTTTACCACCATCAACCAGTGCTTCTACGGTTATTTTCTTTCCCATAATATTCACCTAGTTATATGTAGTTGTATAGTTGTGTTGTTTTTTTAGGGATCTGACCTCTAATCCATTAATCTATTAATCAGTTATTGCTACTATTACTTAATAACGGATTCTATAAATTATACAGATTATACGAAAATTAAGCAAGAGCAAACGCGCGATATCAAATCGAATGACATATCAAATGATGAATCAAATGATATCAAATAATATTATTATCCACATAAGCAGAATATCTTGAAAATGTGTTACGTATATACGATGTATTTTATGATCTTTCTACGATCCATATAGATGTATTTAGGATCTTGATGATCTATTTACGAGCTCTATTTCTTCTATTTCTGCCCTTAATTCCATCGATGTGTATTGTAACCATTATCAAACCCGATTTCAATGAATCTTCAATAAAGTTCATCAAACCATCATCCATATTTGAAGGATATATCATTCATTGATGTGGACTATGGGTTGATTTACTGATTTATTGAATCCCCGATTTACATCGAATTCCGCTTATCGCGTTCTAGCCTACTTAAACATTCATATTTGAGGTTAGTGATTGAAAATTATGGGTGATATATTAAAAATTTTTTGGGTGCATGTTCTGTTTTCTGTTGATTTTCTGTTTTCTTTTTTCACTCAATTATTGTAATAATAAATGGAATTAGATTTAAAAAAAATTAAGAAAACAAACACTTTATGAATAAAAAAGCTAAAGTGTTGTCTATTATTGCAATAGTTCTGGCGGGAATCTTCATACCCGCTTGGGTTATATTTTTTCCCAATCCGTTCAAGTTAGGGTGGTCGGGTATTATTGCAACCAATACAACATGGGAAGGAGATATTTACGTTTCTGGAGACATTGTAGTAGCACCTTGGGCAACATTAACAATTAAACCGGGAACCACTATCAGTATCAGAGTAGGTGGTGATGATTTTAATTTTATCGCACCAAATGAACCAGATGATCTTCAAACCGGTGATCCCACCGTAGATGCAAATGCGGGAGCGAAAGAATATCTAAATACGCATATTTCTATTTCCGTATTCGGGAAGATTATTTGTAAAGGAACTGAGGAAAACCCAATTAGATTCTTTTCGGAGAAATCCTCACCCGAATATGCAGATTGGTGTGGAATTTATGTAACTTATGGTGAATTTGAATATACTATTTTGCAATGGTCTGTAGATGGAATTTTCGCAGATGAAAATTTTGAACGATTGAGTGTAGACCATTGCTTAATTTCCAATAATTTTGCGGCAGGCATAGGCTATGGGAAAGCAAAAAATGAAAATTCAATTGCCTATGTAAAACATACAACGATTCAAGATTGTGGACATGAAGCAGTTGATACTCACTCTTCAGGAGACATTGAAATTGCATATAATTACATAGATAGCTGTCAGGTGGGGTTAAATATCCGAGATGATGCTTCAGATAGGACAATTAATGCAAATATACATCATAACATAATCGTGGACACAAGTTGTCCGATTCTTTTGCATAATTCGGAAGCAACAGTTAATCATTGTGTGTTACAGCAAACCTTTCAAGATACTACAAGATGGACATATAATGGTTGGCAAATGCCAGAATTGGTTGGATTAGGGTGTATCAATCTTGATCCAAGCGGTGGTGTCAATTTACTCGTGAAAAACACAATAATTTTTGATTCACCCACAGGATTTCTTGACCAGCAGGAAGAAACCAGTACTTCTGAATGTGTTAGTGATTACAATAACTTCGATTCAGTTTCAACCCCATTTGAAGGATCGTCTGTCGCAGCTGGAACATCTAATACATACGTTTCAACCATGTTTATCGATAAATTAAATGGAGACTTTCGTCTTAATACAGGTTCCCCTTGCAAATCTGCGGGTGATCCTGCAGAGGGTTCTCCAGATCTCGGTGCTTATGGTGGAGGGCTGGCAGAGGCAGCCATAGGTTGGAATCCCTCGTGAATTTAACTTAATAATTTAGATTTTTAAAAATATAATTTATTTTTTATTTTTTAGGCTCATGCGTAAAATCCCGTTTTAGGAATCATTAATTGATAAAATTAAAGAGAAACGAAGCTATATCTGCGTTGGGTTTGATCGAAATTTTGAAGAAAAAATAAAATAGAAATAAAAACGCTAAGAAATATAATAGAAATCGTAGAGGTATTGATGAAGATGATATTAACGGTAGAAACGTGGGAAGACTTCTGGTTGAAAAATACTTTTTGGTTGGGTGTATGCGTAATTGGCATTATCATAGGGACTGTTTTTATGGTGAGGGGAAAGCGAACAAGCTCCGAAGTGGTAAGCCAAAAACAGATTTTCTACGGATATGGTTTATTTTATTATTGTTATATCGGGACTCGTATATTGTTTATATTTTCCGACATAGCTAACATAAATAACAGCATACATTATGATTCTTTCGTAAATGGGGCGTATTTATGCTCGGGTGTTGCTCTAATATCTATGATTGTAACGATTGAACGCTATATGTTGACGGTTACAAAGAAAGTATTTTCGATTATTTCTATCGCCGGTGTTGGAACGCTTGCTGCGTTATTTATTGTATCCTTCTTTAATGACAGTGTATTGGCTATAAGTAGGGTATTAAACACGGCCATTTTTGGGTTATGCGGGCTGGTAATAATTATTCTATATTTGATATTAGTGAGGAGCGTAACTGGCACGTTGCGAAGAAATGCCTTAATTTCTTTATTGGGGATTATAGTAGTTGCGGTGGGATTGATCATGGATATGAATGCACTATCGAACATAAGTAAGATGTTTGTAATTCTTTCGCCGATAATTACTGCTGTGGGTGCAATATTGTTGGGTTTAGGGCAGAAAACAGTATAAGGATGTTATAGAAAAATAGGATTGACTAAATAGAATTGACTAAACAGGATTGACTACTTTTTCGATCCTATCGCACGCTTCTTTAAGGCGTTCCATATTTACGGTGAC
>WJKO01000014.1 GCA_014729055.1 Promethearchaeota archaeon
CCCCCATTTAGAGAGGATTCTGTAATATAACCAACTTCATTTTGGGTAATTTCGTTTGAATGTGAAGATTCGACATTTATACCGAAATCTGAGCTATACATAATTTTATTTGATAAAATTTCCGAATTGGATGTATTATAATACCAGATACCATACGCAATACAGTTAAAAATTTCGCAATCGCCAACATCTATATTAGAAGAATGTACAACCAGAACCCCAGAGTAGCTGTTTTCAACTATTAGATTTTCAATATGTCCATATTGAGCGTATTGAATTTCAAGTCCCGCGGTCATATAATTATCGGCGTCAATAAAGGCACAGTTTCTTACTATGAATGTTTTTGTCGTATATTCTATCAAGAGTGCGCTCTTTGCGTAAGCGCTAGCATTTATGTATATGTTTTCAATAATATAGGGTTTAAAAACAGTACCAAGTCCAGAAGATGATATATCTTCAAGGGTCTCATCGTTTGAAATTTCTATTGGGGCTAATGGCGTATATCCACCCGCAAAAAGAGGATAGTAATCCATTGCGCCACTACCAGCGATGGCATATGGTTGAATCCAATACGTATTATACGCAACTACTGCAAAAGGATATTCGGATTCATAATCACTCCAGTAATTTCCAATTCCATGAAAATCGTATGAATTATCAAAGCCCCCACCTGATGCTTGTGTTCCCCCCATTTGATTGTCCGTATAGTTATTATAATAGATTGTATTACTGGATCCATGTATTTTTGTTCCATAATTAGCATTGTGATGAATTTGATTCTTATAGATTAAACCATTAGAAGATGCATCCGAGTATATTCCGCAGCCTCTAGAGGTTGCAAAAATGGTACAATGGTTATCAAAAATATTATTCATACTTATATTATAATCAGATACACTATAGAGGTCAATTCCATTACCCGCCTTATCAACATCTCCGTAATTATCATAAGCATTACATTGCTCGATTGTGATATTATTAAAAGAATAGACTGTAAAACCATTACCCCCATGAGTTCCTGTACTATCAATGCATGTATTATTATTGCTTGTACAATTCCGTAATAGAAAACTCTTGCTAAACATTAACGCGAATCCATTGCCGCCAAAATTATACTGACCATGATTATATGAAGCTTTACAAGAGATTAAGGAAATATTTTCGCATGTATGACATATAAAGCCATTTCCGGATCCTATTCCATTATTAAACCGATCATAAGAACAGTTATTAAAGGTATTATTAATAAAATCTAAGAACTGACATCGGAATGCAAAAACTCCATTGCTAATATAATCTCCATCGGATACGGCAGTAATATTAACAATTTGATTATCAACAAAGGTTGCATTGTGAAAATAATTTGTTAAATATATTCCTCTACCGTTCCCGTTGGAGATTGAGTTCCTTTCTATTAGCCCATTAGAGCCCCCATTAATACAAATTGACAAGTCTGATAACTTATTGAGGACGTTATCGTGGATCTGGATGTCATTACATCCAGAAAGATATATACCTCTCTCGCCATCTGATATATTACAATCACTAATTTCTATATTAGTTGAAGATCCTATGTAGATATGTCCTACCACTTTGGAGATAATGTTATTTTTAATCTTTGCATTGTCGGAATTTAAAAGATATATGCCATAATCTGTGGATAAATCGTCTAAGAATAAACAGTCTTTTATAACATAATGTGCAGTTGTACTCTGTATTCTGATTAAATCATGATCTATTCCTGTGTTGTTAATAGCTAAATTCTCAAATAGATATGGGTATTCAGATGTGCCCGATCCTTTGGAAGCATATAAAGCTAGATCTTCATTAGAATTTATAGAAATTCTTTGAGAGGGCATATAACCGTGATAATAGTTAATCAATGGACGTGTATCGTTTATTATAGCAGTTCCTGCTATAGTGTAATTAACGGACCAATATAAATTCTCAACAGAAACTCCTGCTGGATATAAATCTCGGTAATTAGACCAATAATTTCCCACGTTTCCTGTATACCATTTATTCGTGCCGTTATCCATTGCTTCAGCTTGTGAACCATCGCCATTGTTTAAAAATTGATTATTGTAAATTAGATTATTATCAGAACTAGAATCAATATCTAGTCCATAGTGTTCATTCTCTTCAAAGGTATTCCACATAAATGTATTGGTGTCTGCATTGCGCAATAACATTCCATTTCCTGAATATTCTCCATTACCTGTATTATTTCCAAAATAATTTTTTGTTATATTATTCCCGAGGCTGCCTACTAACGTTAAGCCTAATCCCGAACGCTGGCCATTACCTTTCATATTAGCCAGCGTATTGTTCACAAATGTACAATTATCAGCATAACACCAGATCCCGATTCCACCGTCATTTTCCGATAATCCATCACAATTATAAATTTCGTTATATGATATATTAGCATATTCACAATTGCCACCAATAAAAATACCCATTCCATCTATACCCGAATCAGCTTCACAACCGTTAATGTAATTATATGTACAGCTGATATTTGGAGAAAAGAACATATATATTCCCCTCTTGAGTAAGCCAGTAATATTATTATTAGTAAAATTATTATTATTTCCTTTATAATTATTAATTCCGGTTCCGGAATCACTCATAATATTGTTATTTTCTGCAGAGGAATCATTCGTATTGTCAAAACCTATTCCCGTGATTTGAAAATCGTAGAATGTGTTGTTTTTTAGTATTATATTATTACTATCTTCTACTAGAAGGTTTACGGTGTTGCTTATCGTATTATTTATGAGTTTTCCATTAGTTACATTTGACAATATCATAGAAGGATAACCTATACTGTGGTAGAATTTTGAGTCGCGAACTTCAAAATATGCTGTTGTATTTGTAATATTTAGCAAAATAATTGAAAGCCCTCCGCCATTAATATCATATCCTTCAAGAATATAGGGCTCTTCCTCTGTACCAGAACCTGAAGATGCCTCTGCAGCTAGCTGACCATTGCCTACGATAATTAAATAATCATCAGCACTATATGGTTGTAATTCTCGATTCATTTCTAAATCAGAAGGGTTATCGAAAGGGTTATCAGAAGGGTTATTTGAATATATCAATAAAACAGCTAGTAATGATAAAATAACAAAGTATCCTCTATTTATATGTAATTTCAAAAAAATCTCTCCTTATCTCTATATTTTTAATTATAGTTTTTGTTAATATAAGTCTATGTTAGCATTAAAAGAGATAAGTTTCATACTTCAAACAAATCAAAAGAGAGAATAATGCTTTTATTTGGAATTAAAAATACATTAAAACCACATTTTTATACTGCTTTGAATAAGATCCAAATAGAAATAATGGAATAATTACCGAAATTTTTATAATTCTCCGACTTTTACTGAAATTCAATATATTTCTAAAAACAATAAAAAAGTTTGTTTCAATCATGAGTCAAACAGTTTCGCAACAGAGTGTTTTAGTCAAATATCTAAAGATATATTGGGTTTTCCTCTCAATCTCGGTAGTCTTTGCCACTGCTTCAAATTTCTGTAATCTATTATTACCTACATTCATTCAAGAATTAGTTGATGACGTAATCTTAGGGGATCATCCTGAGGGCATTCTTGCTATTATTCATGAAAGAAAATTTATTGAACGGTTAGCATTGATATTCTTTTTGGGTGGATTATTTGATTTAGTAAGGACATATATTACTCAATGGGTGAGTAATAACATTATTTATGATATAAGAAACGATATGTTTCAAGCGTTACAACGGCAATCATATAGTTTTTATGATCTAAACAGAACCGGCAATTTAATGTCCAAAACAACACATGACGTTAATGCTGTGCGTAGCTTTTTGGCGAATCAGTTTCAAAACTTTATAAAAAATGTGATTACATTTATAATTATCATTATAATGGTTTTTCGACGGAACTGGCAAATGGCATTGCTTTTTTTATCTTTAACACCACCCCTTTACATTCTTATGCTTTGGTACCGAAAACGGATTCGTCCTACATCCTATGCAATGTATAAATCAAAAGGGATGATGGTATCCACCTTACAAGAAAATATAGCCGGCGTACGAGTAGTAAAAGCCTTTGGTCGTCAAGAAATGGAAATGGAAAAATATCTAAAAGATAATGATGATTTCATTGAGAAAAGTAAAGATGTAA
>WJKO01000139.1 GCA_014729055.1 Promethearchaeota archaeon
ACCTTTTATCTTCTTTATATTTTGCCCAACGCGGATCTCCTTCTGCCAGATAAGTTTTTAAATTGTTGACATCAAAAATAGAAGACCAAATTGTTTTGAAATTTAGTTTTCGTTTATATTGACACATAAAACCATATTCCCCACGTAGTAGAGACTTAATAAAAGTAAAACCATCATCATAGTCTTTGGATCTTAGATTATTGGACGAGACTTGATATCTTTCTTTAGAAAAATATAAATTCTGATTGCTTGCATCATGTTTCCACATCTTTTTTGATGTGAAATGATTTACTGTAACGACAAAATCCTCGTCTTTTTCATTTTTTTCTGGATCCCTTAGGTTGATCTTTAGAGGATTGCATTCTGCTATGACCATTTTGCTCGATTTATCTGATAACAGAATATTGCAACTTGATGCTATGGGAAGATTTTTTAAACACTCGATTCCCTCATCTACATTGGTGCAATTTTCCAAAATATAGCGAACCAAGAATACAGAATTTATCCCTGGTCTTATTTCGTTTAATTTAGGTAATACATAAGTCATTGCTGCAACAAGTCCATGCTCATTAATTCCTTCTTCCCCATTAATGAAAGATGAGGTATTTAAAATAAATCGATTCTTATTTAAAGGTTCATAATAAACGCTTTTGCTAACATCCTGCAAGAATGGTGGTAAATCATTATTCCTGCCGTAAAAAACTTTCCCATCATGGATGAAACTAAATGCCGTACATCCTCTCACTTCCACAGAATCTTCATTATTCAGATCAAGGCAACAGCCCATGCACATCATCCATGCAGTAAACAAATCATGATCAAATTGAATTGTATCTGTGATACCTTTAATTTCCATTGACGCTTCGGGGAAATATTTTTTTAATAACTTTCCACTGGTCTTACCAAAATTCGTCTGAAAGGAGTCAAGATTAATAGGGAATTCTACGTTTGCTCTTTTAAAGATTCTCCCCATCTTTTGTCCCATTTCATATGGTTCGCCTTTGAATCTGGGATGATACATGATTTGCATCTAACTTTCTTTCATTTTAAGTAATGACTTATTCATAATTATCTCTAATAAATCCAACGGCGTTTTGAAATATCTTCAGACCATTTATTTCGGGTTTGTAACCCCGCGTCCATTCTGGATGATGATAGTCGAATAAATGACATTCTGGATGCGGCATCATCCCAAATATTCTTCCAGTCTCATCGCAAATCCCCGCGATATCGTCAATACTGCCATTCGGGTTAGCTGGATACTCGCTCAGTGTGTAAGTGAATGGTATCATTTTTACTCTCCATAAAGTCTTAAGGATTTCTTTATTCTTTACAACGAATTGTCCTTCCCCGTGTCTTACAGGTAATTCTAAATTAGCATTATACCCTTTTGTCCAAATACATTTGGAATCATGTGGTTTTAAGGTGATCCAGCGGGATTCAAATTGACCTGACTTATTTCCGACTAAGGAAACGGTTTGTTTGTAGTATTCCGCTTTCAAAGCAGGCAAAAGCCCCATCTTAACTAGGATTTGAAATCCATTACAGACTCCAAAAATCAGTTTTCCGTCTTGGATATATTTTGTTAACTCTTCTCTGAGCGAATATCTGAATTTATTCGCTAATACACGACCCGATCCCAAATGGTCTCCAAAACTAAAACCGCCTGGAAACATAAGTATTTGATAGTTATCTAATAAATCATTATTATTAATGAATTTATTAACATGCACTCTTTGTACATTCTCAGCACCCGCTAGTTCAAATGCATATTTTGATTCATAATCTGAATTAATACCATAACCCGTTAAGATACAAACGTCTACCATTTTAATCAACTCTCCCCGTTAGGAAATGAAGTGTTTTTTGCCATGCAAGTTTAAGCTCAGAGACATCTTCATTTACTATATTGTTCCCATCTAAACCCTTTATTTTCAATTTATTCCCAATAACCGTTCCAATATTAGAAATTACTTGATCCTCGAATATCGATTCTATTCTATTCTTATTCTCTGGTTTAATCGTGATGATTAGTCGACTTGGGCTTTCAGAGAATAAAATCTCATCATTACGATTACAATTCGTTGCTGGAACTTTACTAAGATTGATTTTCATTCCTATTGCTCCCGCAAATGCGCTTTCTGCTAATGCAACTGCTAATCCACCGTCTGAGCAATCATGTCCTGATTCAATTAAATCTTTTTTCACTGCTTGATGATATTTTCTGTACCGTTCAATTGCACTTTTTGGTTCAACTTTAGGAACTTTACCCCCTTTTAACTCGAGCTCTTGATAATATTCAGTTGATCCGAACTCTTTTTTTGTTATACCAAGCAAATATACCAAGTCACCCTCATTTTTAACATCCATTGTGACTGCTTTTCGAATATCGGGAACCTTTGAAATAACACTAAACATCAATGTCGGAGGAACGCTGACTGCATTGTCTCCTATTTTATAGTCATTCCTCATAGAATCCTTACCCGATATCAATGGAAGATTGTAATGTGTGGTTATGTCATAAAGTGCTTTATTTGCACGTACCAATAATCCTGTATATTTTATTTCATCTTTTTCATCAAATCCCATAGCCCAGCAGAAATTATCTAATCCCGCCATATAATCGGGATCGCCACCAGTACAGACTGCATTTCGCACCGCTTCGTCAATGGCATTAGCCGCCATATGATAAGTGTCGATATCAGAAAATCTCGGACATAATCCATGTGATACTGCTAATCCCTCCCACGATTTAAATAATGGTCGAAGAATAGCCGAGTCGCTAGGACCATCGTGTTTTAATCCTACAAATGGTTTTATAATTGTTTTTCCTTGAACTTCATGGTCATATCTTCTTACAATTGATTCTTCTTTCGAACAAATGTTTAATCTTCCCAACATCTCTTTCAAGAATGTATTATAGTCTTTCGGTTCATCGAAATTTGGGTCAGATTCATTTTTTGGATTCCATATACCTTTCATGTGTTTTTGTGGAACGCCATCATGCAGAAATTTCATCGGGATGTTTCCAGCAAGCTGACCATTATAATAGAGTTGAAATTCTTTTGACCCGTTAAATTCTCCTACAACCGTAGCTTCAACGCTATGTTTTTTTGCCAAATTCATGAATTTATCTAGATTCTTTGGACTAACAGCAACGCTCATTCTTTCTTGGGCTTCACTTAGCAAAATTTCCCAAGGCATTAATCCAGAATATTTTAAAGGGGGCTTTTCCAAGTCCAATCTAACACCTACATCCTCTCCCATCTCTCCGAAACTCGATGATAGACCCCCTGCCCCATTGTCTGTAATTGCATTAATTAATTTTCGGTCACGGGCTTCTAATAGAAAATCTAACATCTTTTTTTGGACAATTGGCGAACCTATTTGAACCGCAGTGGCTGGAGAGTTTTCGTTAATTTCTAAGGATGAAAATGTGGCTCCATGAATCCCGTCCGCGCCTATTCGACCACCCACCATGACTGCTAAATCGTTAATTTTCGGTTTCTTCTCATGTGTCGGTTCATGATCTATGATTGTGGGGGCAATTCCTCCCGTACCACAAAATACTAATGGTTTCCCAGAAAATCGCTTATCAAAATAGAGACTTCCATTTACAGTAGGTATCCCAGACTGGTTACCACCATCAATTATACCTTTATGAACTCCTTTAAGAACTCTCCTCGGATGAAACAATCTGGGTGGAATCTCTCCTTCGTAAAATGGACTTCCGAAACAAAATACATCAGTATTAAATATTAATTTGAACCCCTTACCCGTTCCAGCGGGATCACGATTGCATCCTACAATACCAGTTAATGCGCCGCCATAGGGATCCAATGCAGTTGGGCTGTTGTGTGTTTCTACCTTCATACAGACAGTGTAATCTTCATTAAATTGAATAACACCTGCATTATCTTTAAAGACAGAAACTAAATAATCAGAGTTAATTTTATCAGTGGCACCTTTTATATAAGTTTTAAACAAAGAATCAATGGTCTCTCTCTTGTCTCCTTCATTATATTCGATTAAAGCATTGAATATTTTATGTTTACAATGTTCAGACCAAGTTTGCGCTAAACATTCCAATTCAACATCCGTTGGATTTTGCGTTAAACCTAACTTCTGTCTTTCATCCTTTGTACTGATGAAATGGTCTTTTATAGCTCGCATCTCTTCCAAATTCAGAGCTAATACTCGATCATGACTAATTTTTAATAAATCCTCATCAGACACATCTAAATCAATGGTTTCCACTGTAGGTTCTTTTTCTAATTTTACTTTGGGAACAAAGATGTCGAAACCTGTATATGTTTGACCCTTTTTGACATTCCATCTTTCTATTAATTCATTAGCCAGTAAGTCTCTTACTATAATATCCGCAGTTTTCACATCGATGCCGTAAAAAATATATTGTTTCAATGAATAGGCTGCATTTAATTCGATAGTGAGTGCGTCTTTAACGGCTTCAACGGTGGTTTTTCCAACATTATCGGTCACACCGGGTTTATATCCGACTTCTGCAATACTGCCATCAAATTTTCCCTTAAGCGGTTTATCAATGCTATATTGTTCAACAATAGGATCTGAAAATAATTCTTCTCCTAAGAATGTAAGATCCTCATCTGATAAACCAACACCCTCAAGAATATAGACGTTAATTACTTCAACTTTAGTAACACCTTTAATTCCTAAATCCGTAAGGATCGCTTTTTTAATACCGTCCGCATTTGAGATTCCCACTTCAATCTTATGAACGTTTTCCATCCAGCCACACCACTCTATTCTACATGATAGTTTCATTAAAAATGTAATTTAAGATTACTTAATCTTTCTTTAATAAAAGAATAGGCGGATTAATCATCCAGAAATATAAATTAGCAAGAATTATTATAAGTTAGAAGAAGGCAATATTGATATCATTAAGCTTGCGTGAATAAAAGGCGAACAATATGAAACTCAAAAAGGGATCCATAGAGTTGCAAAAACTTAAGGAAGAAGATCTGGAGCTATTAATGTCTTGGAGATCCAATTCAGAAGTCTATCGATGTTTTTATCAACAAGATGCACCGTTAAAATGGAACGAACACTACACATGGTGGACTCATAGAACCAATAGAGAAGATTTTATTATTATTTATAATGGAGAATTCCGAAAAAGAAAAATAGGCACTGTTAATATCACACATCTTGATACAGATTATCCCGAAATCGGTATTTTAATAGGGGAAATCTCATTTTGGGGTAAAGGTGCTGGTAAAAATACTTTAAAGTTAGCTTTAGAATTTATAAAAAATAAAGCATATAAAGGTGCCCAAGCTCTCATTTTAGATAAAAATCAACGCTCCCAAGAGCTTTTTAAAAATATGGGTTTTATAAGGCAAGGAAAAAGCAGAAATGGCGAATCGAAATACCGCATTGAGTTTTAATAAAGCGTAGATAATTGTACATCCTTAGAGGTACTTCATAAAATTCCCAGTTTCAATTATAAAATACAAACCGAGAATATTTAACATATTCATTCTCATTAATCATTGATTTTATCATGATACCGAATCAATGGTATGTCATTCTGGATTCTCAAGAACTGAAGAAAAAAAATCAGTTAGTTGGCGTTACAAGATTGGGAGAAAAATTGGTTCTTTGGCGAGATGAAAATAATAAAGTTCACTGTCTTTATGATAAATGTGCACACCGCGGGGCTGCGCTAAGTGCAGGGAAGATTGTTCATGGCGAAGTGCAATGTCCGTTTCATGGTCTGCAATATGATTCAACGGGTCGATGCACGATAATCCCATCACGCGGTGAAAAAGCCCCTGTACCCAGCAATTTTCGTGTAAACTCTTACACTTGCCGAGAGGCTCACGGCTTTATTTGGATATGGTGGGGCGATGTGTTGGAAAAGACGGAATATCCCGAAATTCCTTGGTTTGATGATCTAGATGATTCATTTAGCTATGGTACCAAGAAGGATCGGTGGCAGTCTCATTATTCGAGATGCATTGAAAATCAGTTGGATGTATCTCATCTATGGATTGTGCATCAAAATACAATAGGAAGGGGTAATCGGAAAGTTTGTGACGGACCAGTGGTGGAGTTAGATGATAACACGCATATAGAACGTATATGGGTTATGAATCGAACGGAAGATGGAACTCCAAGCAAGCTCCCAAAAGAGATCGACAAACCCGAGAAAGAAGCGCTTCTTCATTTTATATTCCCACATATCTGGCAAAACAAGATAGCAGAGAAAATCCGAATTATGATTGCGTTTGTCCCCATCAATGAAGAAAATACCATTTTATATATGCGATTTTATCAGAAGTTTGTGAATATTCCGATATTGAGCACTTTAATGAATAAGATGGGACTTTGGGGAAGCAAAATAATTGCACATCAAGATCGTCGTGTGGTAGAAACTCAAGTTCCGAAGAAAACTTCGTTGAAAATGGATGAGAACTTATATCCCGCCGATTTACCAATTGTCGTTTATCGTAGAATGCGAGAACAATTAAAAAATAAATCACGATAATGTATATAAAGACTTTTGATGAACTTTATATGAATAATTATTTATTATCTTAAAGTGGTGTAATTATGGAAAAAAACGATTATAGAATTTACTTTTTAGCGATAATACTTTGGGTCTGTCTAACACCTTTAGTTTATGCTTGGCAAACAAATATCAATACATCGTACGCTGATGTGGCATTTTCTGGAGAATCATCTGGTGATTGGTCTGGATATTCTGTAAGTCTGGCAGGAGATGTCAACGGTGACAATTATGGTGATTTTTTGATAGGAGCTTATAGAAATGATGAAGGTGGTGAGGAAATCGGACAAGTATATATGCTCTATGGTAA
>WJKO01000140.1 GCA_014729055.1 Promethearchaeota archaeon
TTAAAGCCTTTTCGTTGAAGACCTAATTTAATAATATGTCCGTTCTTAATCTCTACTCCAAAGGTTTCATTATTCACTTCTTCAAGTATAGGAATCTCTTTATTAAGTAATGTTTTTACCTCTTTAAGAAATACGTTTTCTTCCGCATTTATCATTTATCTTCCCCCCATTTTGAATTTGGTCGAAAAAACTGCCTGTTCTAATAATATACTCAATAGAAGTTAATTGCTTGCTGTTTAACTTTTCAGTTAAGTCTTTCAATTGATCGATATATTGAATAGATTTTTCTCTAAATTCTTTACTTTGAATAAGTTTTTCACTTATTATTTTCACATTCAACCATTGTTTGTCAAGAATCCGTTCCTTTACTTCAAACAAATTGATTTCACGTTTGAATTTTTTGATATGCTCGTACAATTCATTGCAAAACTTATCTACATTCATACCATCATAAGGTAACCCTAGTTTGTCGCTTAACTTAAATTCATCGTCCGATTGGATTTTATTTAATTCTGCCCACTCGAGGTCTCTTCCCTTAATCGGTATAATGGATATGTTGTGAGAAAGTGCGGATTTTAACTCATGAAGACATCTTTCATCGGTTATGGAATTTTTCGTGGCAATGAATACAAATAAATTAGAGTCTAAAACATCATTTTCCCCATGTACAAATACTTCACTAATCTCTTCTTTAGAATTCATTTCTCTCTTGAGTGCATTCAATTGATATATATATTCGTCTCCATGGGCATAACTGATGAATATCTTAATGGGGGCTCTTTGTCTGCATATTTCTAAAACTCTCGAGATATCATCTTCTGCAATATTCTTACACGGACCTTGCCATTGATTTTTTCCCAAATTAACATTCTTCAGTGAATTCAATCGCCAAAATGATGTAGGTAAAGCTCTTAATTGATTTTTGCTTATATACAAATTTTCCAACGAAAACAAGTTACCCATTGAATCTGGAAGGCTTGTTAATTTGTTTTGATCCAAACCAAGCGTTTTAAGCGAGGAGAGATTGCCTATTGAATTAGGAAGTGCTGATAACTCGTTATAAAATAAATACAATTCTTTTAGCGAAGTGAGTTTTCCTATGGATTCGGGAATTGTTTTTAAATGATTGCTAGTAAAATTAAGCCATTGTAGTGAGGAAAGATTTCCAATCGACTCACAAATTGTTTTTAATTGATTTAACTCCACATCTAATTTTTCTATAGAGTCTAAATCGCCTATTGATTCTGGAAGAGTTTCAAAGAGATTTCTACTCAAATTTAGCATTTTAAGAGACTTAAGTCTTGATATTGAATCAGGTAAGGTTTTAAGCGGATTGATTTTCAAATTCAAGTGTTCAAGTGACTGCAAAGCGGTTATTGACTCGGGAAAATTCTCAAAAAGATTATTTTGTAGATTTAATAATGTAAGAGAAGAAAGCTTAGCTATTGATTCGGGAAGAGTTTTTAGATTAGCTCTTCGTAAATTTAATTTTTCAAGCGATATAATGCTTGATAATGACTTAGGGAAAATTGCCAACTTATTATTTTCTAAAGACAGCTCTTCAAGGGAAGTAAGATTTTTTATTGAGTCAGGAAGACTAGTCAAATTGTTAGATGCTAAATTTAAAGTTTTAAGCGACGTAAGTTTACATATAATCTCAGGAAGTATTGATAACCCTTGATTAAATAAACTCAATCCTATTACATTTCTGTTTTCTATTAGTACACCAAATGTGTTATATACAATATTTTCTACAATTGGAAGTTTTTTTGTAAAGATAGAATTCAATTCTTCCATTATTTCTGCTTGTTCCTTCTCTATATCGTAATTTATAACCATATCCTTTTCTTTCCTTGCTTTTTCTTCTCTTTATTAGATTTAGAGCGACGTTCACAAAAAGTCATAGATTAAAAATAAGCAATTGTACTTTGAAACAATTTTTAGATTGTAATTTGTTTTAAATTTTATATATAACTTCCTAAGAAATTGAAAAATCGAAAATTATAACATTCAAAAAATCATAAAACCATTATTGTTTATTCTGGATTTAGGATCTCTAATATAGCCTCTGAAAGTTCTTCTAATTTAAATTTGTAGAATGGAATATTAACGCTATTTTGAAGTATCATGCCGCAACATAGTTTATTTTCAAGTACATTCACGACAATTGTACCCTTTTCAAGCGTGAACAGAATATCCTTCGGTTTGCCCATAGCCAATTTCTCGGAAATCCGCGTTTCAGTTGTAAGCATCGTATTAAATAATGCAGAGATGAGTTCCTCGATACCTTCTTCTTTGACTTTGATCTTTGAAGCTATAGGAAATCCATCTTCATTTGCTACAACAAGCGCCTTATATTTAGCATTTTTAAAGATTTTATCAATTAGATGTTGCATTTGTTCCCCAAGCGTAAGATCGAGGGAATTAAGACTTTCCATGATTGTTTTCCTCTTTAGTATTATTTATATTATGATGCACTCAGAAAGTAAATGCACTAAAAAAATTCAATAATTAATGATCATACTTCCATTTAAACGCCTACAAAACTATGAACCTAGTTAACAAAGACAAGAGGAATATTTCATTGACCAAAAATTGTGCTATTTCTCCAGAAATGAAAGATTTATTAAAA
>WJKO01000141.1 GCA_014729055.1 Promethearchaeota archaeon
ACTTCTTCTTTTTCTTCTTTGCCATCTTCGCTACCTCATTGGTTTTTCTTTTCGTCCATAGATTAATTCAGGTAAAGATACACCGTTTACTTTTATTACTTTCCAACGTACACCCGGTAGGTCGCCAATAGCACGTCCTTTAGCACCACCAATACCTTCAACGATAACAGCATCATGTTCTTCAATAAAAGTTAAAGCTCCATCTCCTGGCAAAAACGCAGTAATTACTTTACCATTCTTTCGAAGCTGCACTCGGACACATTTCCGGATGGCACTATTGGGCTGCTTACTCTCCCGACCAACTTTTTCTAACACAATACCTTGGGCAGCAGGAGCTTTACCTAAAGGATCCGACTTTTTATTTAATTTAAGGATTTTTCGCTTATACTTGATGTCTTTCCATCGAAGTTTCTTTCTTTTTCTTCTTAATGGTCTTGCTGCAAATTCTCCTCTTGGACTTTTAGAACCTGGAATATTTAACACCTATAATAATCTTATTTTATACGTAATTAATTGCGATTTATTAAGTTCATTTATTTTAATAACAGCTAGAATTGTATTTTATGTTGGTGGTGCGACTACTTTTCGGGCTTTGTCCAAATCTTGTATTAAGGTAGAATCGCCTGGATCAATAAGACCCATGGATGCAATCATAAATGGTTTACCCGCCGCAGCACCCAATTCCCAGCTCGAAAACGGATAATTGAATACTTCGATTTTTTCTTCCATACTGGAATTCATTAATTCAATAGACATTCGTATTTCTTCCGGACAATTATTAGCCAGAATGATTAATTCAAGTGACTCTTTTGTAATGTATTTCTTCAATCTTTCCGTACCTATAATAGTCTTACCCGTTTTAACGGCGATATTTATCAATTTGTTTACATCAAATTGTTTCTTTTTCGCAGTTCTTCTTTTTCTCTTAGCTTTCTGGTATGATCGGGATTTACCACGTTTCGGCATTTCTTTACATTCCTATACTGTTTCTTAGTTTATAAATCGAGATTAACTGAATTGTTTTATGTTTCATCTAATTTTAATTTTTTCAATTTGTTTCATTTTTCAATGTAAATTAAAATATAATTCAAATTAAAGATCAAACCAAAATATAACTATTAATTTTCTAAAAAAATAATTATAGATGGGGATCTAAAAATTACATCATTTAAGATAAAAGTCTTACTCTGTGGATCAAAAGAGAGTGGGCTTAATGAGTTATTTAATGATGTGATACAAGGTAAAATGCAAACGCGAATTAAGGACACCTTTGGCATTAATATGATCCCTAAATATCTTAAGATAGAAGATGGGTTGCAAGTAGGAGTAAATCTTTGGAATATTCCTTACGATAAGAGATTTTCTCCTGTGAGACAAACATTTTTCCGCGGTACAATGGGATCTATGTTATTTTTTGATATAAACAACCAAGAGTCATGGACGGCTGTTAAAGATTGGTATAAAGATATACAAGAATACAGCCCAAATACTAAATTCGTTTTAGTTGGTTACAAATTTGAAGAATTACAAAATATAGATATTAAACCACTTAAAACATGGGCTGAACAGAACGGCGGATCATTCGCGACAATGGAGCATCAAAATCTAGAACAATTTAATAATATACTTAAGAAATTGGTAAAGAATGTGCTAAAAGCACAATAAAGGTTTATAATTATTGAATTATATGTCATCTATTGTCATTATGAAAAGATATTCGCCATCCCTTCTTTATTCAATATTTTAGCATTAATTTTGGGAATTAGTGCAAATTCGCCTTGTTTAAATGGTCCGTAGATAATAGAGTCGGATCCGACTAAAGATGGTATATTTTTTATAGCGGTTATAAATACAAACTGGGTTTTTTTAGGTGAACCTTGCAGTGTATCTACAATACAAGCATCATCTTCTTCCTCAGCAGTTTCGGGTTCTGAATGACACGAGTCCATAATTACACTATAGATATTTCTCATTTTGTTATATCCCTTGAATGCGGAAGTTAAATTGCGATTGAAATCTTTTTCTGCCGACGTTAGAAGTAATTCATCCAGCAGATTCAAAGTTTGACAAGTATCTACTATTTTTTGCTGTCTAATATCCAGTAGGTCATTAATAAAAAAGTCCACCATGTTGCATGCATTAATTTTCAATTCTTTAATCAATTTTTGAGCGTTATTAGTAACATTTCCCTGGAATTCTTCTTTTTCTTCTTCTTGTTTATGAACCATTTGCTGGAATTCCAAATAGTAATCTAGTTGATTATCACTCAGTGGACGTAATTTCGGGTCGTTAGCTTCTGATTCCCACTGCATCATAAGTTTATCAAATGTTAGTTTTAAATCTTTTTTTCCCATGATGTTCTATTTTTAATCTATTATTCTATAATTTTAAAATTTCCTTGTTAAGCAGATAATGTGTCCGTTTTCCAAGAATATTTAATCAAATTAATCCACAATCTGTGCGACATTTTTACATATAAGAAAGATAGCGGCAGCTTCGGGC
>WJKO01000142.1 GCA_014729055.1 Promethearchaeota archaeon
GTTTTATCGTTCCAAGTCTTAGTTATGGCTTGACTCGGAGAATTATAAAAGGTGGTGTTTACTTCAATGAAATTAAAATATTTGGCATAATGAGTTAAACGATCCTCTGGTGGAAGAGATTTAGGATAAAATGATCCTTTCCAATCATCATATGCCCAACCTGCGCAGCCAATCTTAAGATTTACCAAAGAAAAACACCAAAAATACACGCTAATTATTGCAATGAATGAATCTTTTTTTTAATTTCTTTGTAATTCAAAATCAGCTACTTTTTTTAATTCACAATCCAATAATTAATCATGATATTGACTTCATCCGATGAAATGATACTTAAAGCTGTTTGTTGGATAATCGTTATTGTTGAATGTTTTGTTGTGGCGATTGTTCTCTACAAATATCTGAAAGAAAAAAGCGAATCAGAATATTCAAAAAAGATTTCTATCGGATATGTTTTCTTCGCTGTCGGTTATGCAATTTGTAGAATATTCTTTTTAATAAGCGATTTCGAGCAAATAGAAAATGATACTTCTAGATTTTATGTAATAGTGGTTATTCTGGGTTATATTTCCGTTATTTCTGCTATATTATGGCTGGCGCATACGATTGAATTTTATCTGATGCAATCAAGAAGAAAAATTACTACTAAATTGCTAATTATAATGTTAAGTATCGTTGTCGTTATGTTTATTTTTGCAACAATATACTATGACAGCGAACTGACCATGAATATAGCTCGATATTCAGTATATATAATCTCGGGAATTGCGGGTTTTATTGTCTTCTTCTTTTACCTAAGTCTTGTATTTAAAACTGTCGGTGCGGTTAGAACACGATTCTTTGTAAACTTTATCGGAATTTGTTTAATATTCGCAGGAATGGTATTTGATTCTGAATACTTACAATATCTTCTACCCGTATGGCTTCCTCCATTATTTGCTGGCGTTGGCTTTATCATGTTTAGTCTTGCACAAATCAAGAAATAAAGCAAGAAATATTCTATTTAGATAACAATCAATGAATATCCAAGCAATATTCTATATTTATAACAGAATATTTAAGATTGAAATAAAGTACAATCACTAAGAAATAAAAAAATCTTTTCGATCAATGTTGTGAAAAATTATGTCAATTCGCTTCTACAAACCACCAAAAGCACTATTATCGAAGGGAGGAAAAGAAGGATCCGAGATTGGTGGAGCACTGATTATACTTGGTATGGATCAAGATCTTAATTTTCATACCGTACGTGTTATTTTTGCTGAATTAAGTTGGGGCGAATTTATGAAAGAAAAAGGATATGAAACGGAATACGGAGGATTCAGCGTTATTCAAGATGATACAAAAGCACTATGGGACAAAAATGAATTAATCGCCAGATTAGTCGAGGCATTCGAATATATTATTAAAAAGAATTGGATATTCTTTGGTATTGCAGACTTTGAAAGCAATAGTTTTCAGAGCGAAATGTTAATAGAGGGATTGGATTATAAATACATTTTACGATTAATGAATCAGCATAAAAAAATAAGAGATGAAGGCAAGTTCCCCGTTCTTATAGACAAGAAAAAAACAAAAAATAAAGATGCTCATATCGCTACGAAATTTAATGGTCAGAACTATAACTATTTTCATTACACTAGTGATACAGATCTTTTTATGATCTTTAATAAATTAAACGATATAACCGGAAATGTTGCGGGAATTGTCTGTACTTCTCAAGGGGCAGCCAACTTTTATATTTTAAGTCAAAATATACATAAAAAAAAGGATTCTGCGGTCTATCATATTGATACGAAGACCTTAGAGGACGCGTTTACTCTAATGACAAAAAACGTGATTTTCCCTATCTCTTGGTATAAGATCAATTTAGGACTAAATTCTTTAAAGTCGCTTGAGAAATGGCAAGATATTAAGGATGATAAACGTTTGAAGATGGTTTTATACAAGTATTTCTCATATGCGAAGAAAAAATTAAGAAAACAACATCAAATTAGATTGCAGAAAAAGAAGAAGAAAACACAGAATGTAACAGAATCTATTGATTATGAAACCCTAACAGAGGATCAAAAAGACCACGACCTTAAAGCAATGGAAGATATACTTGAGTCATGGGATCTCCGCTTATTTAATCCTAAACTGAAAGAAGCAAGAAAGAAGAAACAAGACTAATCCTAAACTGAAAGAAGCAAGAGATAAAATTACAGATCTAAATTTAGGAAGCTAAGGTCGAATGAATGAATAATCAAAGGAATGAGTCCTATTTTCTCATTTAATAGTATCTTGCTATCCAAAGCATAATAATTGGCCAAGCTTGGTGGTACAATGAACATCTGATAATCTGATCTTTTACTTTTAGACTTAAATGTTTTAATACCAACGGTTAATAATCCTTTGGGGGATTCTAAATGTCTAATAATATTTTTATCAGATGGTATTTTTAGCTTTTTCCATTTAATTTCTTCAGAACTTACAGGACGCTCATAAAAAGTTAGACTGTCAAGAATATAATCACAGATTTTAAGGGACTGTTGAATTTCAAATAAACGTACTTGTGCTCGAGAAAACCCATTTCCACCATCAAATGCGACAACATTCCATACTTGAGAGGTCTCATGCTTTATATAGTTTAAGTATGAATCAAAATAGCGAACATCGAATGGATAGCCCGTGCCCCGTAAGTTTGGACCTGATACTCCTAATAATAACGCCTCTTCCATAGACAATGTTCCACAATTTAACTCTTTTTTGGTATAGCCTTGATAAAGGTCTCGATGAATCGCTTGAAACGCATGATTTATCAGTGCTTTTAGCGATTGACGTAGATTATACGCATCCTTACTAAGGATATCAATTGAACTTCCAAGAACAATTGCTTGTGTTAAGAAGCGATCATTTGAGATGGATTCAAAAATCTTCCCCAATTTAATCCAATCTTCATATAATAGGACAAATGTTCGAGAATAGTTTATCAAATCAAACAAATTAGCGAACCAGACGAGATGATTATTGATTCTCTCCAATTCAGCTAATAAGACACGGATATAGTTAACTTTAGGTGAGGTATCAATTGAAAGCAATTCTTCTAAACACAATACCAAACCTAACTTAAAATGCACGTTCGATAATGGATCTATCTTTTCAATTAGGTCACACGCCGATTTCAAGTCAACAGAATTAAGCTTGTTAAGAATTTTTTTATGTAACCATCCATCTTTTAAAGAAATATGTTTTATAACACCGTTTTTTGCTTCAAACTCAAAATAGAAATTATTTGCGTGAATATTATTAAAAATACCTGAAGGTAGCAGGTTAATTTCCACATTTTGTGGATATATGGAATATGGGTTACAAAAAATTGATCGATCTACTTTCTTCTCAGTGCGTACAAAATTGATATTCTCTGTATTAGAAATACGCTGTTCAAAACTTAAGGCAGCCGGAAAGAGTTCTGAAATGGATGATATTACGTGAATTGCCTTTCCTATTTCTACTTGAATGTATAGATTGAAATTATAATCGAAAGCAAACGATTTATAACAATACAATATTGTTGCTTTTGATGATCCCTGGGGTTCATGAATAACTGAAATGCTTGTTAAATAAACGTTGAATTTATCCTTTAAGAATTTGGCTAAATCTTTAATAACTGCTCGATTAATTTTTACCAATAAACCACAGCTTATCTGAGATGACCCTTTACATTCGGCTTTTAA
>WJKO01000143.1 GCA_014729055.1 Promethearchaeota archaeon
ACATGAAACTATTGAGATGAATAAAGAAAAAGTTAGAAAGAATCGCTATATTTGTGGCTGCTCTTTCAAATAACAATAAAGAAATCATAGAGCGTTACAGTTACGATGTCTTCGGCAAAGTTACTATTAAAGACGGCGACGGTGAGGTAAATGATGTCTCTGCATACGGCAATGAGTATTTCTTTACGGGCAGAAGGCTGGATTATGAGACAGGCAACTACTATTACAGATTCCGCTATTACAATCCCGACATCGGCAGGTTCCTCCAGCCAGACCCCATCGGCTATGATGATGGGATGAATATATATACCTACGTGGGTAATAATCCATTAAACTGGATAGACCCGCTGGGATTGTGTAAGGAAGATACTGAATTTGAGAATCTAATGAAAACCGTCCAAGAACAATTGGAACTTGATGAGCTAATTAGCAACTATCGAGAAAAAATGGATGTCCTAAGAGAAAATAAGCATTGGTGGAGAAGTTCAGATTACATGCATTGTTACCAATATGCCGAAGAAATATTAGATATGAACTTAAACACAGAAAATTATCAATTAAGGGAATTGTGGGGTAGAAAATCGTGGTTAGGTTTTGGGAAACCAATAGTAATATCAGACACTCCTGCTGGAAGCCATAATTTTATCGGTGTTTTCCATAAAGACAGTAATTCACCTTTAGATCCTATAGTAATTTTAGATCCTTGGATACCTGGATCATTTGGGAACTATTATACGCCTGATGGCATATATAATTATAAAAACTATTCTCGTCCTGAAATTATTTATTATTACCCATAAAAATTTCTATCTCTGACATTTGTGAAGTTCAAAAAAATATTTCAGTAATTATTTAAAATGGTTAAGAAAAAGCCAAATATTTCAAAGTTGCTGAGTTTTATACAGTTTTTTAGTATAGGTGGTGCTGCGATATTGTTCTTTATCATCATATGGTTCCCAGCTTATGAAAGAACTAAGCAGGGCATAGAAATATCAAAACAGAGGTTTATTTTTCGAAGAATGAAAGAGCGTTTTAATTATAAAGAAAATTTGCCAGATGATTTTAAAGAGGTTTTATTAAATATATATAAAGAAGATAATTTAACAAATGATGTAATGAAATTTTATGACCAGACTATGTATAATCCGGAAGCATGGGGAAAATCTGGAAAAATCCTTTTATATAAATATATATTAGGGTCATATTGTGTGACATTCGGTGACGGTTCGATAGCAATTCTGACACATTGGAAAAATAATTTTCAAAGAGAATATGATAAATTTCAATACTTACAGGGTGTTTCTGGAGTAGCAGCCCTTCCGGTATTTTTGATTAGTATTTTCTTAATCATTGTTTTTTGCGTTACATTAACCGTGTCTGTAATTCTAAAAAAATGGTATTCAACCAGTTAATATATTTTTGAAAAATCCCAGCAAAAATCGATATTTACAGGATAAATACACACGATACATATTGATTACACAAAGATATGATGATGAGGTGGGTTTGTATTACTACAGAGCAAGATATTATTCAGCAGAATTAGGCAGGTTCCTCCAGCCAGACCCCATAGGCTATTACGATTCGATGAATTTATATACCTATGTCAGCAACAACCCAATAAACTGGATAGACCCGTGGGGATTAAGAGAGGAATTATTCTGGCCAACAGGAAATCATAAAGGTTGGCGATACAACTTGTATGAAACAGATCTGATTTTGAGAGAAGGTCGAGAAACTATGCCATACAATCCATTAAAACACGCTATGCCAGATAAATGGGATTTTGGATTTCACCCATCAACACGATGGAATGAATATACTATACCTAATAATAATTCAGACAAACAATCTGAGATAATAAGTGCTACCGAATTTGGAAATTACATGGCAGGATATCAAGGATGCTATCATGGAGGAGATATAGGGTATCTGGCTACTAGAGCAGCAGGTAACTTTTATGGTGATGGAGGATTCCCCTGGTTTTTTAGTGGTGATGACGCTGCAAGTATTGAATTTATCAATAAAGGCTCACAAGCTGGCAGGAGAAAGAAATGGAGAGATCTTAAAGAAAGCGGTAAATCAATGATCAATATAATAACAGATCCTAAAGTAATGGACCGAGTAAGTAAAATTTATGATAACATTCCGTTTTTCCTATGATTAATATGAAAATGATAAAACACGGACGTAAAAAAGATAATCGCAAGTTAAGTAAATTGGCTATTGCCGCAGAAGGTTTTTTAGTTATTTCTTTTTTATTGTTGCTTATCATCTATGGATCTTCAAATAATAAATTTTTGGAGTATACAGGTGTCTCAGCCTTAATTTTATCATTTGTTCTATCAATTATTTCTTTGATAGAGATTTCTATCCGAAAGAACATTAAGGGATACAGTGTCGCATTAGTCCCAATTTTTGTGTTTTTAGTTTTGATTTTATTTCAATTTATTATAGTAAGACCTGGTATGAAAAGACGTGAGGAATTTGTTAAAAATTATACTGGTAAACATAATCTGCAGATTATTTATGATTCCATTCTCGAATATAGTAAACATAATAACGAATTGCCTCTGGCTATAAGCTGGTGTGATTCACTTATGGAATACAGCGATAATATTTCAGAAAATAATTTCAAACATCCTTTCATTAAAGGATATGAGTGTAATTACGCTTACAACGACAACATAAGTAACTTAAAATTAAAAGAAGTATCTAAGGAAACAGTTTTAGTTTTTGGATCAGACGGCAGATGGAACCAACACGGTGGGAAAGAGTTATTAAAACAGAGGCCTCAATATGAAACTTGTGTTTTATTGAAAAATGGCGATATTTACATTTATAATTTTGAGCGAGAAGGCATTGAAAAGTGGGAAATGAAAGAGAAAAAGACCACTTTTGAACAACTTAGATGGAAACCTTGAATTAAATGGGTTTGCCAACTTCACCACGTCACCCAATGTATGACGTATGGATGGGACCATGATTTCTAAAAATGATAATAATACTTTCGCAAAATTAACAAAGTATTTTTTAAAGTCTGAAAGATGCTGTTTCCAAGGAGCTATAGTTTTTTTTGCTTTGGGAGTTTTATTTGTAATTGGTGGAAGTATGCTTGTTGGAACACATCGTGCCAAGCAAACACGCGAAGCAAAAGAATTTATTGAGGAAATTGTTGAGTCAGTACATAACAAAACAGGTATTTTTCTAAAATATTCAAGTTTTGATAGCAGAGAGCAGCTTCAAAACTATTCGAAAGAGATGAGTTCATCCTTCTTTGTTTATGTCTATGACTATACTTTTGGTACTTTCGAAGCATTGATATTCTTTGATAATGGAAAAAAGTTTAATATAGAGGTAGTTGCTTTGAAAAACAAAAAATTTAAGGTTCAACTGTTTGAACCTAGTAAATGGGAATAGATGAGCCGATATGTATGGTAGATGTCGCAGACGGAAACGCGGTTTATTATTATCATTTCGACGGCTTGGGCTCTGTGGCTGCTCTTTCAAATAACAATAAAGAAATCATAGAGCGTTACAGTTACGATCTCTTCGGCGAGCCGAACCGCTCCAGCGATGTGAATAATCCTTATATGTTCACTGCCAGAAGATACGACCCGGAGACCGGCCTGTATTACTATCGTGCCCGCTACTATGCCCATGATATTGGTAGATTCTTACAGACTGATCCAATCGGTTACGATGATGGTTTGAATATCTACACCTACGTGGGTAATAATCCGATAAACTATGTTGATCCATTTGGATTAAAATCCTATTTAATATGGGATCCAGCAGGGCCCGATTTTATGCCCGAAGCAGGACATGTTGATATTGCTGTTGATCTTCCAGATGGGAAAATAATTGTCCGTACTATGGCGTATGGTGATTTGTCTCCGATAGCAAAATATAATTCTTTAGAAGAAGCTACTTCGTTTGGAAAAAGAAAATGTGCTATGTTTGCTGATAGAAATAATAGCGATCAAAAAATAAGGAATTATATTCGTAGTGGTAAACATCCTTTTATATTACAGTATTGTTCCCCGTATGCAGCTAAAGGAATGAATCATTCAGGATATAAGGTAGGGAGGGGGATAACCCCCATGAGATTGTTGAAAAAGGTTAAAAAATTAGTAGAAAAAGATTCAGGAGTCGAGTTTTATACTAACGGATCGAATGCTAAGGGATCAAAGAAAGATTCAGATTAGGGTCTTTATAAATTACGATAAATTGATTAACCAAATATTGGACCCAGAGCAATGTCTACCTCAAAAATAAAAATAATCGGAATGAGTTCAATTATTTTAGGAACTTTGACTTTTGCAGTAGTTATTCCTTTTGTTCATTTAATGTCTGAAATGGACAATAAATGGTTTACAAGCCGTTATGGGCCCGAATCTACTGACATGGCTTATAAAACATATGAGAATCTATACAATATGACTTTAAATATTATAAATACAGCAAATAAACGTTTGTTGTATCTTGAAATTACTTTGGGGACTGCATTTATTTTACTCGGTATTATCTTGACTCTTTTGAGCAAAGATAGAAAAAAAGCAAAGATATTTGATTAAAATATCTTGATCAAAGCGATGAGCAGATAGTATCATATAAATACGATTACGCGGGACGCAGAGTG
>WJKO01000144.1 GCA_014729055.1 Promethearchaeota archaeon
GAACATGACTTAGGATCCTTTGGCTCAGGAATAACACAAATCCAAAATATCGGTTTTAAAAAAATTGAAGTGTCTTTACAGCACCAACGAGTGAAAGATCTTATAAAGCATCAAATTGATCATGGTGTTAAATGTGTTGGAATGTCCTCATTTGGTCCTACGGTGTACAGTGTTTTTGAATCAGAGGAAAACCTTCAAAAGATACTAAAGCAAATTGAAAAGGAATTTAATGATGTTGGCTTTGAATACTATATAACGAAAGCGAATAATATCGGCGCTGAGATTACTAAAAAATAGCAGATAAAGCGGATAAAATAAGGAAGTAGGCGTTTTAGATCGCAGAATTTGTCATCTATTTTTCCTTAGGCTAAAGAAAAACATCCATGGGAATAACATCATCATCAACGCCTACTAATTTTATTGGTTATTTGATTCTTTTAAACTTCACTCTAAAATCACAAATTTTTTAATTGCATACGAGAACTTTTCAATATGACGCGAAAAACAAAAATATATTTTCTCTGTATTATTGCGCTATTCTTATTTACTATAAATCAATTCGTAGTTCTAGGAACTCTACCAAAAGATAATGCCATCTATCCTTTTGGGCATTATGATACTCCAGGAATTGCTAATGATGTTCATATTTCCGGGGATGTTGCATATATTGCTGATGGCGCAGAAGGTTTAAGATGTGTAGATGTTTCAGATCCTGAGAACCCATCGAATCTTGGAATGGTTAGCACCTTAGGAATATCTAAAGGATTATATGTTGACGGAAATATCGCTTATATCGCGGATGGGGCAAATGGTTTAGTGCTTATTGATATATCAGATCCCTCGAATCCTACAACTATGGGTACTTGTTCTCTCATTGAAAGTATTGGATCATGTCTTGAAGTCGAAGTATCAGGAAATCTTGCTTATGTTGCCTCCTGTGGTGAGGGTTTAGATATTGTAAATGTGAGTGATCCATATAATCCAACAAAAATAGCCACATTTGACACGTATGGGGATTGCTATTCGCTTGATATTGCTGGAGACGTTGTATATGCGGCATCTTGGGATTACGGATTGAAAATGATAAACGTCAGCGATGCATTCAATCCAACTGAAATTGATTATACTTATACTGTTGCGCATGCTAGAGATGTCGAGATTACTGGTGATGAAGCATATATAGTCGTTTATGATAATGCAGATCACACCGAATCTGGATTGCAATCAATAGATGTTGAAGATCCAGATAACCCAGCTAATTTAGATACTGCTCTAGGACCAGACGATGCATATGCTCTTGATTTATGGGGAAATTTAGCGTATTTAGCTTTAGGCAGTAGCGGAATTGAATGTTTTAGTATTAAAGATCCTTTGAATATGTATTCCATTGGAACCTACAACACAGCAGGTGAATCGAAAAACTTAGTATGTGTTGGGGACTATTTGTATGTTGCTGATGGAACAAACGGATTATTATGTATTCCGATAAGCGTGGCATTTGATCCGTCAGAGGAATATGATGAAATTGGTTATTATGTAACTGGGGGGCCAGCTTATGACGTAAAAGTTGACGGGGATTTTGTGTATATGACTGCTTCAACCTATGGATTAGAAATCTATCGGGTCGTGGATCCAACAGACATTGATTTTATCGGATTTAACACATTTTCTGGAACTACTTATGGGGTAGATGTTGCTGGCAATGTTGCTTATACGGCTGGCAGTCCATATGGATTAAAATGCTTTGACATTAGTGATCCTTGGAATCCTGAAATCATTGGATCGTGTAATACGATGAATGATGCATTTAAAGTCAAGATTTGGGGAGATATTGCGGTAATGGCAGATATGACATACGGAGTCTATCTAGTCAATATATCAGATCCGAGAAATCCGTTTGTAACAAGCAGTTGCGAAATTATCGACGGAAACACTATAGATGTAAAAATATCTGGAAATGTATTATACGCTTGTGATTTCAATAAAGGTTTGTATATTTATAATATTAGCAATCCTTCATCTCCTCAATTCATAAACCATATAGATCGCACAGGCGCTGAATATTGTGTTGATGTGTCTGGTGATACATTATATTTGGGCTTACAATCAGTTGGTGTTGAAATATGGGATATTTCTCAATTCAATTCTCTTACTTTACTTGGAACATATACTGGAACAACCAATCCACGGGAAGTTGAAATTTCCGGTGATATCTTATATGTGGCAGCAGGATCAGACGAAGAATTGCAGTTGATTGATGTTAAGAATCCAGCAAATCTAGAAAAGATCGGTGCTTTTGACATGGACCCAAATGATGCTGCTAATAGAATAGTTGATGGTGTTGATGTATCGGGAAAGATTGCATATCTCGCGGCGGCAGATAAAGGGCTTCGTGCAGTATTGACTCGAAGAAGTGACATTGATAATACTGATGATGATGGGCTGCCATTTATAACAGAAGTATGGATCCATGGCACTGATCCAATTAATGCGGACTCTGACGGCGATGGTATTAATGATGGTCAAGAAATATCTGATGGAACGGATCCATTGGATCCTAATGACCCACCTGAAGATAAGGTACCTGGATTCGGCGTTTTTGTACTACTCATTTGCACTGTAGGGTGCATTGCAATTGAATTATTAAATATCTCTAAAAAGCATCGTAATTAGAAAACAAACAATTAAAATAAATGTTCTTCTTCTTTTTTTTTAAGTGGTCAAGATGAATGATACGGAATTAGTGGATAAAAAGTTTCCAAAGGATATATCAGAC
>WJKO01000145.1 GCA_014729055.1 Promethearchaeota archaeon
AAATTGAAGAACGAGGTTCGAGGGTAGCGGAATTACTTAAAAATAGCGGATCTTTGAGATTAGTATCTATTGCCGAAAAACCGAGTTTTGAAGAAATTAAAAGAGGTTCAGAATTAACCAAAGAATATATTCAATTAGACGCGGTTCACATAAATCGAATAATAAGAGAAAAATATGGCGAAAATTGCGAAATGTGTAGAATGCAGAGGGATTCTCAGAAAAAATATATTCAATTAATTAAGGAAACCTTCGAGGACAAGAAAATATGGATTTCCCATAATTTAATAAATGCTCCTATTGGTTTAAATGGTCTCAGAACCCTAGCTTCAGAAATTTATGGCAAGAAGGTATCCCTTCAAGATATTATAAATCCGAATCTTACATGAATTAATGCAATTTTTTATAAGAAAAGAACATTTTCTTAAATTATCTTAAATCATAAAAATGACTTTGATGAAAATGAAAGGAAAAGTGAATGAATATCTAAAAGGAATCTCACAAGACGAGTTTGATAAAATCATCGCTGACAATAAACTTGTAATTGTTGATTGTTTTGCCGAATGGTGTATGCCGTGCCATAGAATGAAACCAATTTTCAAGAAATTAGCAGAATCAGAGGAATTTAAAGAGGTTGAATTTGTAACTATCGATACAGATAACTGTGAATGGATTAATGGGGAATATAATATTGATTCAATACCACGTTTTCTGTTCTTTGAAAATGGTAAATTAATATATGAACATAAAGGATCATCACCAGAAGAAGTATTTTCATTTCTTTTAAAAGAGAAATTATTACATGCCGATTTTGAGCATTATGATGATAATTCAGGTATTTCCAAAGAAAAATTCGATGAAATCGTTAAAAAAGAAGACTTAATGGTTGCTTATCTGTATAAAGAAGGAGGAAGGCTTAACGGAATGTTTAAGCCATCTGTAATCATAGCTTCTGAGAATTATAATGATATTCATTTTTGTGGAATTTCTATCGATAAAACACCTTGGATAAAGGAAGAATTCGATTTAAAAGACGAAGAATACGAAAAGTTTGGAGACCCCGAGAAAAAGCTTCCTTATTATCTCTTTTATAAAAACGGTAAGTTAATTAAAGAAAAAGGCGTCATGCGACCAGAAGAATTTGATGGTGTATTGATGGGGCCCATGTTAGACATGATAAAAGTAGAGGAATTTGAAGAAGGAATTAAAAAAGAGGAATTTGACAAGATAATTGAAGAAAATAAATTGGTTATGGTGGATATATTTACAACATGGTGTGGACCTTGCCAGATAGTAAGACCAATATTTCAAGCATTATCAGGAGAATACGAACAAATTAAGTTCATATCTGTTGATTTAGACCAATCGAGATGGTTAGGTGCTCACGAAGATTATGGTACAAATGCAATTCCGACATTTCTCTTTCTAAAGGATGGTAAGTTGGTTGAGAAACATGTCGGGGGTATGGATAAAGAGGGATTTGAAAAAATAATAAAAGAAAAACTCTTAGACTAAATCCATAGACGACCTATGTTTTTATTTTATATTTTCTATATTTTTATTTTTAAAACTAAATTTTGTTGATTTCTATGTTTTTAGAATTCGCAAATGGCATTTCAACAGAAGAATTTGCAACAATTATCTCAAAAAATGCTTTATTATGTTGTTATGTGCATGCTGATTGGTGTGTATTGTGCCAAAAAACATTTTCTCCTATGAAGCGGATATCAGAAGAATTTTCTAATATCTCATTTATTAGTGTTAATTTGACCAAAAGTCGTTGGATGAATGAAAAATTGGGGATCCATCATATTCCATTGATTTTAATTATAAAAGACAAGATATTAATTAGAAAAATAAAAATAGAGAAAGATCTGGTTGTTTTAAGAGAATATCTTAATTCTCTCATTGAATGATTAGGTTCCTTCTTCATATCCTAAACAATAGGCACGCTGTTCTTCTGTCCAAGTGTCCATTTTTATGCCCATAGATTTGAGTTTTAGGCTTCCGACTTTATCATTTATATCATTAGGTACATTGATCATGCCTGGTTTTAGATTGTCTTTATTATTGAGGATATATTCTGATACTAAACATTGTAGGGCAAACGACATATCCATTACTTCAGAAGGATGACCCTCAGCAATGACAAGATTGGCTAACCTACCTTGTGCGAGTAAATAGATTTTATTGCCATTTGGTAATGTTATTTCTTCTACATCTTTTCTGATTGGTTTTCGATCTGTAGCATAATCATATAGATCTTTTGTTGCAATTTCAATATCAAAATGACCCAAATTACCTAAAATACAACCATCCTTTAACTTATCAAAATGTTTTTTAGCGACTACATTTTTGCAGCCCGTTGCTGTGAGAATAATATCGGCTTCATGAACTATCTCATCCATTGGTGCTACTTTAAAACCAGCAAAAGTTGCCTTCAAGGCAGCTATTGGATCAACCTCTGTTACCATTACTTGTGCACCTAAACCTCTTGCTCTCAAAGCCATTCCAGATGAACAATGTCCATAACCCGCGATAATACATTTTTTACCCGCGAAAAGAATATGCATTCCAATAATAGCTGCAATAATCCCTTGACCTGTTCCTAATTCATTGTCAAATTCATTTTTGCATCTGGCGTCGTTTACTGGAAAGAGTGGAACTTTTAAATGACCTGCAGCATCCATGGCTTTAAATCGTTGCACACCCGTGGTAGTTTCTTCTTGAGTGGCAATTACAGTTCCATCTTCTATTAATTGAGGATATTCTTTATGACATGTTACAATTAAATCTGCACCATCGTCTATTAGAATATTCGGTTTTGCATCCAAGCACTGCCTTATACACCAGTAAAATTCCTCTGATGTATTTCCATGCCACGCAAATACATGAACACCCTCTTTCGCTAATTGTGCAGCTACATCATCTTGAGTTGATAGTGGATTCGAACCGCACAGATATACTTCAGCACCACCAGCTATAAGAGTTCGACAAAGATTACCAGTTTCTTTGGTAACATGCAAACATCCTGCGATTTTCAACCCTTCGAATGGTTTTTCCTTTGCAAATTGTTTTCTCAATATTCCTGCGGTAACAGGCATCTTTCTTTCGGCAATATACAAAGCTTCTTTGCCTTGCTCTGCCAAATCTAAATTTGCGACTTTATATGATTCAGACATCCTATTTACTTCCTATATAATTTTATTTTTTTTATATAAATGAATAGTTATATAATTCATATAAGGTTAACGATTCTATACTTTTTCCTAACATTAGATAACAATATCTTCATATATTAAATATAAATGTTAGGCGTTCCAATAAACTTTTAACATATGTATTTATTAATGAATATATATGAAATTGAAAGATATTGAAAAGAAAATAATGAATGAATTGTATAGAAATAGCAGTCAAACACAAATCGAAATCGCCAATTCAAATAATATCGGAATGACTAGACAAACTATTGCGAAATACATAAAACGCTTAGATAAGTCAGGTTTTTATAATTATATATCTTTTACTAATCCTAATTTAGCAGGATTACGATCTTTCTTTTTGGAAATTAAGACCAATCCCCAAGAGCCAGAAATCGTAAATAAATTGAAACTTAAACAGGATATTACTACAATTGATGGTATAATAGGGACTACTTCGTTAATTGTGAAAGGTGTTACTCAGAATAATTCAGAGTTTCACAAATTACTAAATACAGTAGATTCGGTAATCTCAGCATCAATATTCCAACATTATCATATAATTGATTGTCTTAGCGTTTTTAAAATCGCTGGAAAAGAAGTCACAATACAAAAAGGAGAAAATAAC
>WJKO01000146.1 GCA_014729055.1 Promethearchaeota archaeon
GAATTGAAGAAATTCGTGACTATACGTTTAGAATATTGGAATTTGTGAAATTAAAACGTGGTGGTACATATAATACGTTAATTCCATTTTGGGGTATAAACTTTACACACGAACGGTCGATTAATTTTGAAAATTGGATAGATAATTCATCGAATACTTTTTTTACAGGAACATTAGCTGCAGATCATTGTTTAGTTACGTCTTCATTCGCTGAGCAGTATAAGGTCAATCAAGGGGATTATATAATGGTAAAGTATCGTGATGCCGTTATCTATAATTTAACCATAGATGTGGTTGCTGATCGTGTCACTCAATTCACAGAACTTAATCCGCCCCAAATAATATTTAGTTTAGAATTTGCGCAAGATATTGTGGGGTATCCCGATGATGTAAACGTTGGTATCTTGCGCCTTAAGGATGCTGAACAATATTATAATACACGTAATGTGGATAAAAGTTTACAAGCTTTAAGAAATATCGGTGTTCAAGTGGGTCAAAAACTTCCCCAAGATTATGACTATTATATGCCAAAATACCTAGTTATGCAAGCATCTGAACCGATATTCATCCCACTCAGTGTATTATACTGGTTTATTTTAATTTTGACTCTTATTATTGCAGGATTACTCATTTACGGAATTCTGTTGACTTCTTCAGAGAAGATGATTTTTGAATTCGGAATTTTACGCACGTTGGGAGGGAAAAGGCACCATATATATTTTATAATTATGATTTTGGGATTAGCTATCTCAACTATAGGAATAATTTTAGGAACTCTTACGTCAATTGTGACGACACCTGCTATCATACCATATTTTCAAAATCTCCTGCAGATGGAACAATTACAGATTCACCCGATATTCATTGCGAGAAATATAATACAAACTTCATTGATAATACTTGCCATTTCGCTGTTAATTTCTTTAATTCCAGGTAAAAATGCCGCCGATGTTTCTGTTACTGACGCTTTGAACCCCTTCCGAGAGGTCAAAGAAAAAGTCAAGCTTAAGTTTAAACAAAAACCAAATCGAAGTCTCATTGTTTTAGGAATAGTGGTGTCTCTCTTGGGGATAATTTTCGTCTTAGTATTCCCGACACTTTTAGCATATTTAGATTTCTTCTTTTTGGCCATGATTTTTGTTCTTCTTTTAATTCTGATGTTAGTAGGATTCTGTTTAATAGTGGTTAATCTGATTCCTTATCTTGAAATAGTGTTTCATTTTATATTGAGGTTAGTTTCTAAGAATAGCAGAAAAACGTATTCAATTTCGGAGAGTAGCATCTTAAGGAAACAAAGCAAGGATATAATCCAAAAAGTATCGATTTGCGTTAGTTTTATCTTTATTTTTTTCATTACAAATATGACGGTTGTTTTCCCACAATTAATAGATGAAACTATTCAATTTCAATATGGAAGTGATGTTGTTCTTGTTAACATATCCGATGACCCTGATAAGAAACTGGATGCTAAAATAATTGATGAATTATCTCTTTACCCCGAGATCGAGCATATTGCACCGATATCCCATAATACAATGGATTTAACAATGTTGCTCAGTGGAAACTCTCAATACTTTCAATTTACGCACAATAAGACTGTAACTGCGTCCGATATGATCAAATATAAAACGGCAAGTTCCGGTTTAATCGGAATAACTCCCGATTATCTTGACGCTATTGATACAGAAGAAATATTGATGAATGATTATAAAGATGCGTTCGATGATATTTTTGAGGATAATACTAGCGCGATAATATCCCAAGCGCTCGCAGAACTGATAAACGTGGGGCAAGGAGAAAAGTTTAGATTGGAAATATCCTACCAATCTGAGGTCCTTGATATATACGAATTTATTATTGCAGGTATAAGTTCTGGTATGCCTGGATTTTTCAATTTCCGTCGAGCATTTTATACCACGTATCTTGAACCAGGAATCATGGTCTCTATGGACACGTATTGTGAATTAATGGATCTTAGTAATGAAACAATGGTATATGATAAGATTCTGTTGGATTTAAAATCTACTAGTGATGTCGGCACAGTTCAAGCATTTATTGAGAATAGTTATGCTTCGACCTATGAGATATTTGTAGACGACCCGTATTCTAAAGTCGAAATGTTTATGGGTTTTTTTGATACGTTTAGGTTGCTTTTAACGATAATCTTATTTATTTCTGTAATTATATCAATTTTCAATTTTTATACAGGGGTATTGAGAACAATCGTAGAAAAGCAGAGAGAAATAGGCGTTCTGGAAATCTTAGGGCTTTATCATACTTCGGCGCGTTTATTATATCTGAAAGAATTAATGATTACTCTATTTTCAAGTGCAATTATGGGGACTTTTTTTGGGTTGTTTCTGGCAAATTTCATAAAGTATGAATTGTCGCTAATTATTGAAATACCATTCTCTTTGTTTATTCCATGGACTTCGATTGTTGAGTTATTTGTAGTTACCATGTCTTTTGGATTAATAGGGGCGTGGCTAATCATATATTATAATACGCGGAAATCAATGATTGAATTTGTAAGCAAATTCGGATAAAGCTATCTTTCTTAACTCTAAGAAAAAATATATCTAAATTAAGAATAACTAATAAAATTGAATAATTTTTTTCGGAAATTTTTGAAGTCAGAGTGCAGAGTTCTTTATGTAGGATGTCGAGTTCTGTTCTTATTTTTAGGCACGGGTGTAATTTTACTGTTTTTTTGGGGATCATAAGTCTATTCCATATGCGGATGTTCCACATATGGAACATCCGTTGTCTTTCAATCTTTTAAGTTCTTTTTTTATACTCTCCGGGAGAGAGAATAACTTATTGTCTTTTAAGGATAGATTTTCGAGCGATTTTAACGAGCCTATCGTCCTTGGGAGAGATGATAATTTATTATTATACAAATCTAGTGTTTTGAGAGATTTTAACGAAACTATACTCTCCGGGAGAGAGGATAGATTATTGTTATCTAAATATAGTCTTTCGAGCGATGTGAGGGATCCTATACCATCTGGGAGAGAGGATAACTTATTTCCGTTCAACCGTAGTTCTTTAAGTGATGTAAGGGATCCTATAGTCTCCGGGAGGGATGACAACTCATTAGAACCCAA
>WJKO01000147.1 GCA_014729055.1 Promethearchaeota archaeon
AATTTCTATTTCTTTTTAAAATCCTAAATATTTATTTTATTTTAGATTTAAGCATAAATTATGTTAACAAAAAAAATATATAATAGATTCCTCTTTCCTATAACCGTTATTTTATTAATAATTTTAATAATAATAGCGAGAGCTTTATATGGATGGCTTCCAGAAGGTGCTGAGATCGCAATTCTAAATCCTGAACCTTTTTCTGATTGGTGGGATACGATAAGTGGTTTAGGTAATTGGGAACAAAGTCCAATAGGTTATCTCTATTTTCAATTATGGGGGCTTGTTTTTGGCGTCTTTTTAATTCACATAACTCGTTATGTTCATGATCGTATGATGATTTATCGCGATAAGCCTATCATGTTCTATAAAGTATATCTTACAACTGGCAGACTAAGGTTATCCGTATATTATTTGTTTGGATTTATACCCATTTATTTTATACATATAAAATCTGTGAGTTTTCCAATACTCCCTCTTATAATTTTTATTGAGAAAGACGGTAAATCTGCTCTTTATGGAAAATTTATGGAAAAAGAACAATCTGACGTACTTCGAAAACCCGTTACAGCAGAGGATTTTATTAAACTCGGAACCTTTTTTATGCTCTTAGGAGGCATCGGCTTTATATTGATGGGTTTAGTGCCAGCAGATGTTGTTAATATTGACCAATTTCATGAGATATCAGCTGGTGTTGGTTTTGGTGGAATATTTTTTGCAAATTTTCTTTATGCAAACTGCTTAGATCAAGTAGCAAGAGAAGGTAAAGTAAACAAATGGCTTCATATCGGACTTCAAATATGTTGGTGGATTCTAATTATTGGTGTAGTAATTACATACCCAATTGCTGAATTCTATTTTAAGGAAAAATTCGATCTTGGCTGGTATAGCGCAGAGTGGGGTGAAGCAGGTGTAAGTCCCATTTTCTCATTTGCATTATGGGAAAGAATAGGATTTATAGTTGGTTGTATTTATACAGGTGGATTAGGGTGGCTGTTACCAGCAAACATTAAAAAATCCGAGATACGAAATTCTCAAGAACTTGAAGATGCCAATAAAATTAATTAATTTTTTTTGTAGACTAAGTAAAATTTATCATAAGCTTTTTATTTTCTTAATTGATGATCTAATTGTAATTGCATTTTTTCGATATAGGCAATACAAAAAAATACAAATTAATTCTATGGAACTTTTTCAAATCAATATGAATTCTGATAAAATCTAACGTAATGATATTGATGATATTTCTTAGATTTGGGAATTTATTGATTTGAACATATATTAGATAAATATCTGGTAAATACCGAAATTTAAAGCAGTATTTGTTAATATTGAATATCTTTGCTCATAGAAATAAACTGGTGACATTAAAATGAGTAGTATTGATACTCTAGAAAAAGTTAGAAAACAAATCAGAGATTACATTCCAAAAAATATAAAATTATCTAAGGTGGAATTTGAAGGGCCAGAAATAGCAGTATATACTCAAGATTCTAAAGCGTTGGTCGATGATAATAACATTTTGCGTGTTTTAGCAAAAAAGATGCGAAAGAGGATAGTCATTAGATCGGATCCAGAAGTAAGACTGCCACGAGAAGAAACTATTGAATTTATCCAAAATTTAGTTGCATCAGATGCAGAAATAACTAAAATATTTTTTGACGATAATTTGGGTGAAATTACAATAGAAGCAAAAAAGCCAGGATTAGTAATAGGTAAAATGGGTGTCAACCTTAAACAAATAAGAATAAAAACATTATGGCGTCCTAAAGTTGTACGGACTCCGCCAATTGAGTCGAAAACTGTTTATACTGTTCGCAATCTATTAAAAAATGAAAGTAAAAACCAGAAAGAGATTCTTCTAAGGATTGGTAGAAGAATTCACCGACCACAAATATTCAAAGATATCCATATAAGATTGACTCCTTTGGGTGGTTTTAGAGAGGTTGGTCGTTCTTCAGTCCTATTACAAACGTTAGATAGTAATATATTATTAGATTGCGGCATGAATGTAGGAAATCCAAGAGACCTATTTCCAAGGCTAAACAGTCCAGAATTTGACATTGAAAATTTGGACGCGGTTATTGTTTCTCATGCACATATGGATCACTCGGGCTTAGTGCCTTTTCTCTATAAATATGGATATGACGGTCCAGTTTATTGCACAGCACCTACACGAAATCTAATGACTATGTTACAACTTGATTATATAGGATTATCAAATAGAGAGGGTAGACATGCCCCTTATGGTAAAACTGACGTGAAACAGGAGATATTACATACTATTCCACTTTCATGGGGGAAAGTTACAGATATCGGTCCTGATGTCAAATTAACATTACATAATGCAGGACATATTTTAGGTTCTTCGATAACTCATTTGCATTTCGGTAACGGGGATCATAATCTGGTCTATTCAGGAGATTATAAGTTTCAAAGAACGAGGTTATTAGAACCTGCTATGTCGAAGTTTCCGCGTTTAGAAACACTTATTACTGAATCGACCTATGGCGGCGTTCAAGATGTTATACCATCAAGACATGAATCCGAACGGAATTTAGCAAATATTGTAAAAGCAACGGTAAAAGCCGGTGGAAAGCTGTTGATTCCCGTCTTAGCCGTGGGACGTGCTCAAGAAATCTTGATTATTCTTGAGGAATTTATAAATAAGAAAATAATTCCACAAGTCCCGATATTTTTGGAAGGAATGATTTCAGAAGCAACGGCAATTCATACAACCCATCCAGAATATTTAAATGCTGATTTAAGGCAGAAAATCTTTCACCAAGGTAAAAATCCGTTTCTATCGGAAGTATTTCATACTGTTGAAGGTGGCTCAAACGAACGCGAAGAAATTGTACAAGGAGATCCTTGTATCATTATGGCAACCAGCGGCATGTTACAAGGTGGACCCTCCATACAATATTTAAAAATGCTGGCGAATGATGAACGAAACAGGTTATTATTTGTCAGTTACCAAGTGGAAGGAACATTAGGAAGAAGAATTCAAAAAGGTTATAATGATATTCAGTTTGAATCTAGGAATGGAAAGTCGAGTTTAACCCGATTAAAAATGAAAGTTCATACAATAAGCGGTTTCTCTGGTCATAGTTCACGATCTCAAATTATATCATTCATTAGAAAAGTGAGACCTCGCCCTGAACGCGTTATTACAAACCATGGTGAATCTTCTAAATGTAAGGGCTTGGCTTCTTTAGTTCATAAAAGACTAAAAAGCGATACCAGATCTTTGGTAAATACTGAGACAATAGTTTTAAAATGAAATTAATTTTTTATTTATTATTTTCTCCAGTGATATCTATTTATCCAAAGTTTAATTCTATTGCATCATAAGGACAAGCTTCTTTGCATCTTCCACATAGAATACATTCTCCTTCTCCCGTAAATCCCTCAAACGGTTCATCTAAAATTCGGATTTGCATAGGACAGACTTTTTCGCAAATACCACATTCTCTTCTTCCTACACATTTTACAGGATTACGGCCTAATCTTAATGCTGAGTAGTCAGATACAAAAGCGGCCGCTGCACCATAGGGGCATAGAGTTCTGCAGTAGAATCGAGGATAGTAGGCAGACAATATTAATATTACAATATAGAAAATAAATCCTAACACTTGCCAAGTGTTATCAAACAATGGATCTCCAGTTCCTTGCCATATAATTTGTATTTTATTGTGTAAGGTATTGAATAGAAACTCAGATAATGAAAATCCTGCCAATGGTCTCTCTAAGAACTGTCCTAACGCAAACTTCCACTCAACCCAAAGTTGTTGGTTAATATTCCAGATTGCGCCGAAAAATATCATGACAATAATGAGAAATACAATAATATAGGTTTTTACCTTTTTCAGACTTTTATCAGTTTCTATTTTCACACGTTTTGGTTTGCCTGGAATTGCTGCGAGAATATCTTGAATAAACCCGACAGGACATACCCAACCACAGAAAAATCTTGCAGTTATAAGTACAATTAGGAAAAAGAGTCCCATTAATAGGTAGGGAACTTCACCCCGCGCTAACGAGAATAGCATAAACTCAAACATCCCAGCGCCCGTTGACCAAGCGTCTCTTGGTGTATGAATAAAAGGATAAGGTATAATCTGATCTGTAAATACGGATAAGTCAATTGAAAATATTAATTCCAGAGCAATAAGATTAACTGCAAAAAAACTCAGAATTTGCACTATTCTTCGAGTTACTGTTATGATTGGAAATGGTCTGTCTTCTTTTTGTTCACTCAATCTTGACACAACTTCGCTTTATTGTTATTATTCTATTTCCGTCAAATTTTAATTTCTTTAAAATTCCCAATTATTTGATAATTGATTTTATGGATTATTTAATTAAAGTATTTTTGTTCAATCTTATAATGCTATCGTCAATTATATTTCAAAGCTATATTCTAAATTTGTCTTGGTACATATTTTTAATCTATATCTTTTGCTAACATTATGATTTTTGACTTTTCCAAAATTACTTATTTTTTTCCATTAAATCTCGATAAGTCTTTAATATTTCTTGATGTATTTTACTATCTAATCTTTGAATGTCTGCTTTTCTTACCTCATTACGCTTATTTTGGACAAAATATTCCATGTATAATTGTTTTAAAGCGGAATCTATTCTTCTTATCACATTTGAAAACGCATTATTATAAAATTCCTTAGACAGCAAGGTGACATAGACTCTAGCGCGGAATACAAATCCAAAATCTTCCAATTCATAGATTATTTTCGGGCTATTTGGATTAAATCTATCTAATACTTCGGCCAAGGTTTTATTATGATTTCTCCTTTTTGCTAAATCCATAATAAATGATTCATCTATTGAATCAATAAAAGCATTGATAATAACTGCAATTTTCAACTCTTTACTCATGTAATTCCAATTCTTAGCTGGGGCTTTAATTCGATCCAATCGTTCATTCAGAATCCGTTTTGGAATATTAAACTCTTCTCGAAGATCAATAATTCGTTTTTCAATTATTTTGCCAGTAATTTGATTCTTGTTTAGATTTAGTTTTGAAATAATCTTAAAATATAGAATATCGATGAACTTTATTAGTGCATTTTTTATACCCCAAATTCTAATTTGCCGATAACTAATACATACTTGTCGCTTTTTGGGTATAGTTAAATGAACGCCTGTACCTAAGATTCGAGATTCAATAATCTTTTTTATGTAGAATTTTGGATCAAAGATACGATCATCAAATGGATCTTCGGGTAATTTTATCACAATATTCAGACTCGCTAAATCTTGTATAAAGTAAAACCAACCATAGATTACTTCAATCTATAACCTATTACGTTAATTATTCAAATGGTTTATATATATAAGATATGCACTATTGAGTATCTGGAAAAATTTTTTAGGATATTATTATTTATCTTTAATGAATGATTGTTCTTAGTCTTAACTATAATCCCCCTTTCACTGACATTACGAATATTCACAAAGAAGAATTAGAATTTGATGATGGTACAAGTCTTAATGATGTTTTAATCTTTTTAAGCGAGAAATATGGGGAAAAATTAAAGGATCTTATCTGGGATGTAAAAACCGACGATGGCTTTCACGATAGGTTAACCATGATTATCAACGGTTTAGCATCTCGAGAGAAAAAGGTCTTAGAGCGGGAGCTGAAAAGTGGAGACAGAATTTGGTTAGCTCATAGCTTTTTTGGTGGTTGAATAGAAATATGAATTCTGGTTTCATGAAGCGTGTTATTGGGGTTTTGTCATTAGGAATCGTCTTTTTTATATATTCAGAGGAAATATTTTGGTCATTTTTACGTCTTGAGGATGTGTTCTTTGGTAAATTGCAGACTTGGCTCTTATATTCGGCAGCAACCTATATTGTGCTCTGGCTAAGCTATAAATATAAGGCAAATTCACTAGGATCCTTCTTTATAATAGGTGCAACCTACGGATGGATAATAGAAGGTTTAGTTGTTCTTACAATGTATGAAGAATTGCCACTGAGTATCTCGTTTACGGGCTTAGCTTGGCATAGCCTAATTACTTTATTCATTGGATTCGTTTTATTTCAAGACGCCCTTGTCAAGTCAAACAAAAAAAAGATACTAAAACTAAGCTGTTTTGTTGGGGCTTTTTGGGGCTGGTGGGGGGTATCTTGGCAATTTGAGTTGGGATATTTAGCAAGTGTGGATCAATTTTTTATATACGCCTCAATTCTCACGATTCTCATGTTTATAGGGTTTTTAATCTATAATAAAATGAATATTCAAGAATTCAATCCTTCCAAATTGGAAAAAATAATGATCTATGCCTTTATTGTTGTCTATTTCGTTATAGATCTATTGTATTTGGGCATATTGATTATAATTTTATGGATCCCACTTATGTCTCTAAATATTTTCGCATTGAAGCGACATGCAGATAAAATAGAAGATGAATCGAAAGCAATTGATGAAGAAAAAAAGCATTACAAAATTACCTCAGAAACAAATCTATCCAAGAAAAACATCGTAATTATGTTAATAATACCAGTTGTAGCAACGATGGTTTATTTCGGTCTTATAGCAATGGATTTAGTATTGCCATATAATATTCTCTTATATCTCATTACAACGCCTTTAGGATTCATTTTATATATATATAGCCTAATTAAAACATTAAAACGCTAAACCAATTTTAGATATATTTTTCAAGTAGAAGTTGACTTACTTCGAATATGGACAGTCAAGAAAGAGTTAAAAGAGCATTTCATTTTGATAAACCAGATAGAGTTCCAAAAATTCTTTTTTCTCTCGCTTCTGACTTCTTTGCATTCCCCGTAAGTCCGTCGATAGATTTTCAGCCCACAAATTATCCTCCACATGCCGGAGGTGGTCCTGCAGCTTATAGATCCTTACTAGACCGAGTCTTTATCAATTCTTATCATTGGAAATCAGAATGTAGAAAAGAGTTAGGGTTACCACGCGCTTGGTGGAATCATGAGATCGATGGGAAAATAATCACAATTGACGAATGGGGAGTTCTTTGGAGCAGTGGAGCAGCTAAAAGGGATTTGACGATGGGTCATCCCATTAAAGGACCATTTACGGATTCATGGGATGCGCTTGATACCTATCAACCGCCTGATGTTTATGATGAATCCAGATATCGTTTCTGGAATCCATTAATGAAAGCAATTGGATATGGTAAATATTTGCTTGGACATCTTGGGGTTTGTTTTCTCCACAATTTACCATCTTGGTTGCGTGGGTTTACGAAAATAATGTTAGATTTTAGGAGAAATCCAAACGAGGTGCATAAGTTGGTCAAAATTGTGACAGACTATTTCTACGAACAAATACAAATCATGAAAGAAAAAGCACCCCGAATGGATGCAATATGTGTCTGTGATGATTTAGGCACGTAAACAAGCCCAGTTATATCTCCAAAATTATTTCGCAAGTTTTTTTATGATCCATATAAAAAAATAATCAGACTTATTCATGATTTAGACATGGATTTCATTTTGCACAGTTGTGGACAAATCAAGGAGCTTCTACCAATTTTGGTAGAATTGGGCGTAGATGTAATGGAATTCGATTCACCGAATATGACGGGGGTTGAGAACTACAAAAAATATGCTGAGAATCATCAAATGGCATTTTGGTTGAGTTCCAACATTCAAACAACTTATACAAAGGGCACACCGAAAGAAATTGAAGACGAAGTGAAATATTACGTAAAGGAGATAGGAAACAATAACGGCGGTTTGGCCTTCTATTTATATATAGACAATTCGGTTCTTGAGGTGCCTTGGAAGAACAGACGAGCTTATAGGAAAGCAATGAAGAAGTGGGGAAATTATAATGATGAAGGCGTCATTGATTGGCTTGCTTGAACAAGCATGAAAGTGAGTCTTTTATTTTACTATTTTAAAACACAAAATTTTATTATTTTCTAAAGTTTATTTACTTCATACATAAATTCTATATGATCTTTGATTAAATGCAGAAAAAATTAGATTGGTTTTTAGAATGAGTAAAGATATTGATACTGGAAGAGTAAAATGGGATAAATATTCGCTTTTTATAAATGATGAAAGGAAATTTTTAGTAGGTGGAGAATTTCACTACTGGCGGGCTCCCGATCAAGAATCATGGGAGGATATATTAAAAGCGTATAAAGCTGCGGGTCTGAATTGCGTGCGAATATATTTTCATTGGGGATTTCATCAACCAGATGAGGATGTATTTGTCTTTGGGGGCAACCGAGATGTAAGAAATCTATTAAAGATATGCGAGGAATTAGGACTATATGTATTAATTGCCTCTGGACCATATATCTGTGCTGAAACAAATGCGGGAGGTTATCCATTTTGGCTTTTAAATCAACGAGACGTAAATGTCCGCCATTTGAAATCTACTCTTATTCAAGATTATGATCAAAAATATATGAATTATTGTGTCAGATGGCTTCAAACGTTTGTACATGAGATAAGGGATTTTCAATTAACGGAACGTGAAGATGGCTGCATAATTGGATATCAAATTGAAAATGAATATCCTGAAAAAATCGTTGTTGTTGGTGGTCTCCAAGAATATATGGAACAATTAAAAAAAACAGTCATAAGAGCAGGCATTAGTGTACCAATCTTTCACAATGATATATGGGAAAACAACTCTTGGAATGGTTTGGTCGATCTTTATGGTTTTGATAAATACGTAATCCACGCGAATAAGAAACCTAAAAAATTGCCACTTGAGAAATGGAAATTAAAGAATTTCGTCAGAAAAACAAAGAAAATAGAATCAACGGTAAGAAAATTTGATCCTCCAGCCAGTAAAAGTCCTCTATTTATTCCGGAATTACAAGGCGGTTGGTATAATCATTGGTGTGTAAAATATGGCTATGATGCACTCTATGATTTCTATGGGGAGCAATATCAAAAATTGATCATGGAAACAATGGCAAGCCAAGGCGTAACAATTATGAGTCTATATATGTTCTACGGAGGAACAAATTACGGAATTATCTCGAATCCCGAAGTATACACGAGTTATGATTACAGTGCTGCTCTGAGAGAATTTCGATATCGTTCCAATAGACTTAGATATATTCGTTTGTTTACGCTTTTCTGTAAAAGCTTTGAAAAAGAATTCTCCCATACTGACCCAGTTGATAATTTTACCATAAAAGCAGATGTTCGATTAATTGTTTATGCAGAACGTGTATCCGAGGATGGTACGAAATTTCATTTTTTAAGAAATTTCAACACAAATACCATCGAAAAGTTTACATTGACCTTGTCTGATGGAATAAAGATCCCA
>WJKO01000148.1 GCA_014729055.1 Promethearchaeota archaeon
CACTAATAGGTTCTCAATTAGCTGGTAAAATTATAACGATGGCTGGAGGATTGAGAGATCTAGCATTAATGCCTTCATCTACAATCCAAGTTTTAGGTGCAGAAAAAGCTTTATTTCGATCATTACGAAAGAATGCGGATTCACCTAAACATGGAATAATTTATACATGGCCAGAGATAAGAGGTGCTCAGTACTGGCAAAGAGGAAAAATTAGCAGGTTATTAGCAGGGAAGATAAGCATATGCTCTAAAGTTGACTATTTCAAAGGTGATTATATTGGTGATACAATACTAAAAGAAGTAAAAGAAAAAATCGAACAAATTAAGGAAAGTTTTCCAAAACCTCCAAAGAAGAAAAAAAGGTCGCGGAAGTCCCGTAGAAGGAAGAAAGGGAGAAGAAAATAGAGGAAACATAAAGGAGATAAAAGATTATGGCAAAGATCAAAAAACACCCAAAGTTCGACGGAATATATTATTCTTATAGAGGAAATACCCAAGCATTTTACACGAAGAATCTTGACGTAGGAAACACCATATATGGAGAAAGGACTCAATATTATAAAGGAAAAGAATTACGAAAATGGGATCCTAATCGTAGTAAGCTATGTGCTGCATTGACAAAAAATGCCAGAAATATATATTTCACAAAAAATTCCAATTGTCTTTACTTAGGAGCTTCCTCTGGCACAACGGTTTCCCACATTTCGGATATTTTAACGGAAGGAATAATTTACGCCGTTGAATTTGCACCAAGAAGTATACGGGAACTTGTTCAAAACACAGAGAATAGGAAGAACATCATTCCCATTCTAGCTGACGCAAAAAAGCCAGTAGAATATGCCAGATATATAGTCGGTGCCGTTGATATAGTATATGAGGATGTTGCACAACCAGATCTAACAGAAATAGGAATTGCAAATTGTAAAAAATTTTTAACCTCTGGTGGAATTTTTATTATGGCTATTAAAGCGAGGAGTATTGATGTGGTATCATCTCCAAAAGATATTTATGTTCAAGAGATTGATAAGTTAAAAGAGGAAAACTTCGAAATATTAGAAGAAATTAATTTGTCCCCCTACTCACAAGATCATTTGGTAGTTATTTCAAGGTATTTTGAAAATACTGGAGAATACAATAAGTAATTCTCTATGAATTTAATTAAAAACATATTCTGACGTGATTAATGTGGAAGCTAAGGAAATATTACGACTCTTCAAATCGGATAATGAAAAAGATAAAGAAAAGGCATATAAAGGATTCCTTGGTAACACACATTATAATTTCAAGGGCGATGAGAAATACCTAAAAAAATTTGCTTGTAAACAGTTACGCCTCAAGTCAAGAGACGTTTTTGCTTCTGAAATAAAAGAAATAAATCCATTGATTGTTTGGGCAAGTCAAGATTCTGTACAAGAAGAAAAATTAGAAATGGTAGAATTGGCATATGAATATGCTAAAAAAAGGAATGAAGAAATACCACCAGTTATCGTTTGGCACTTTTATGACAGCTATCTGCGTTATATTCTGCATGATGGACATCATAGAGTTTATTTCTGTCATAAACACAATTTAAAAGTTAAGGCTGTTATTTTAGAACCTATTGGAAATTATACAAAAGTTGAAAACTTGTTTAGAAATGCATTTAACATAAGAAAGCGCGCAGTAAACTTACCTATAAAATCGCTTGAAGATTCCGAACCAGTCCAAGACCTCGGGATCGATGTTGATGCCAGTGAATATTTCACAAAAAAGCAAGTCAAAGAGTTTAACGTAACGCAACTAAAAAAAATGTTTGAATATAAGGATGATCCCATGATTCCAGAATTAGCATATCTGGCATTTCTTACCAGAAGCTCTTGGGGTATCAATTTTAATTATAAACGGGGTGTTGAACGTGTCAGAATCGACTTGAATTTACCATTATATGATGGTGAAGGGCTGGATTGGAAATACAGACGTTTGAATCCAAATAAAATCTGGGCATCTGAAGACTCATTAGATAAGGACAAATATGAAATGGTAAAAGTGGCAATGAAATACATGATTAAGACAAATAAGATTATACCTCCAGTTGCTGTTTGGAAAATTTACCAACCATACAATTCCTTAGTCTGCCACGATGGACATCATAGAATTTATGCGGCACATGAACTTAAAATAAAGATACCAGCGATTTTGATGGAATATTGGATTGATAATAGAGAAAACCCTCTGCTTGAAAAAAAGATTCATTATAATAGAATCAATATGTATGTAAAAGATATGCCTATCATTAAGTTTACATTTGATTAGGTCGTAAAAATTAATAGAATAGAATATAGCTCACTAAATTAGAAAATTAATTGATACTGAGTTGTTTATATGAAAAATCAAATCCATGTAATCCCAAAGCCTGTGAAAATTGAATCAAATAGCAATTCATTTTTATTAACGAATGATACTAAGATCGTTTTTACTAAGGATATTGAACCCTTAGGAGAATGTTTGATACTATTACTCAAGTCTGCTACAAATTATAGTCTACAAAAAAAGAAAGTTGAGAATGGAAAGGACATCAAAACGGAAAATAATGCAATATGCCTTTCCTTAAATGATTCATATAAAAAAATGGGACCAGAAGGGTATTTCTTGGAGGTCACTGAAGATAAAATATCCATTAGTTCTATTTCGGCTAATGGAGTTTTCTATGGCATACAAACATTAAGACAACTCTTGCCTCCAGAAATAGAATCACAAATTAAGAGCGATAATATTATTTGGCAAGTTCCGTGTGTCAAAATTACAGATTATCCAAAATTTTTATGGCGGGGATTTATGCTTGATGAATCACGACATTTTTTTGGCAGCGAAATAGTAAAAAAACTGCTGGATCTTATGGCTTTACTTAAAATGAATAAATTTCACTGGGGGCTTACTAACGATCAAGGATGGCGGATAGAAATAAAAAAGTATCCGAAATTAACCGAGATCGGATCCGTGAGGCAAGCAAGCCAAATAGGTGGCTTTGCAAGTCCTTTCCGAAAAAGGGATCCGCATGGAGGTTTCTATACCCAACAAGAAATAAAAGAAATCATTGAATATGCTAAGCAACGCTTTATTCAAATCATACCTGAAATTGATATGCCGGGGCACATTTCTTCGGCCATTGCAGCATATCCAGAACTAAGCTGTAGGGAAGAACGGATTGATGTTCCGTATACATTTGGAATTAAAAAAGATATTCTATGTGTCGGCAAAGAGAAAGTATTTGATTTTGCGAAAGATGTATTACGAGAAGTTATAGAGTTATTTCCATCTGATATTATTCATATCGGCGGAGATGAAGTTCCTAAATCCAGATGGAAAAATTGCCCAAAATGTCAGAGGAGAATAAGAGACGAGGGTTTAGCAAATGAACAAGAACTGCAAGTATATTTCACTAACCGTATTATCAAGTTTTTAGATGAGCATGGGAAAACAGCAATTGGATGGAACGAATTTTTGGGAGATAATCTATTGGAAACCGCTATTGGACAATATTGGATGAAAGATTTTGATGCAGTCATGCAACATCTACGTAGGGGGCGGAAATTTATCATGTCTAAATTTGCTAAGACGTATTTAGACTATAATCATGGAGTGACATCATTAAAAACAGTCTATAATTACAATCCCATCCCTAAAAATTTAGAAGCAGATTACCATGAGAATATCTTGGGCATTGAAGCACCTTTGTGGACAGAATGGGTCGCAAGCAAAAATCATTTAGAACGACTTACATTTCCACGATTAATTGCAATAGCAGAAGCAAATTGGACAATGAAAGACAAGAAAAGTTTTGAAGAATTTAAAATTAGATTGGCGTCATTCCTTAAGCGTCTTGATTTTTTAGATGTACATTATGCACCATTATGGATTGCAGATCCAAATATTTTCGTTAAATTAATAGGCTATATATCGTTCTTTCTAGGAACATTCGATATTTTTTAAATATCAAATTCCAATTCAAAAATCAGTGAGTTTGGTCTGTTGTAATTCTCTGATTATATTTTTTGTTGTATCCCAAGATTTTCTTGCTATATTAGGGGGTTTCTTATGTATTTGAATATATTTTTTTAAAAATGCACGTGTTTTCCAATCACTTGGATAACCCGATCCTATGTCTCCATATTTTATAAATTCTTTTTTATAGGAATCAATAGCATTATCTCGATCTACCTTCGCCATGATTGATGCCGCACCAACGATTGTGAAGAGAGAGTCCCCTTTATTTTCGGCTATTATCTTTGGAATGGACGAGGTCTCCATTCTTTCTTCTAATAAATTTATCATTTGTTTTTTAAACTTCTTAGGATTGGATCCTATGGCATCAATATAGACTATATCAGGATCTAATTCACAAATAAGATCTCGCATTAATTCCTTTTCCAAGTCATTTAAGGATTTTAAACCCGGTCTCTTTATATTGCCGTCGATCTCTGCAATAGATATAGCGCGAACAAGATATTTTAGACAGTTGTTTTTTATAATTTCATAAAAAAGACTACGCGTTTTACTTGAAAGTTTTTTAGAATCATCAATTTGATTGTCTTCCAGAATTTGAACTTGTTCTGGACTACATAAAACTGCTCCAATATAAAGATCACCCAAGACTGGACCTCGACCAGCTTCATCAAGACCCATTATTCGCTTTTTCATAAAAATGAGCTCACATTTTCTTCTGGACTAATTTTTTAAATTCTTTCGGATTTTTTACTTCTTTTAATTCCTTATGTTCTATCGTAGGCACACCCGCTTTCTGGCATTTTTTTGCATTTGATTTCCCTTCTACAATAACAGTTCCATTAATTTTAAGGAAACTCAACATTCTGCTCAATAATTTAATTCTAGCAATGACCTCTTGTTCTTCAGAGGGAAATATAGAACTTATAATCGGAAAAAGCCAACCATTCTTTGATTCAGATGATACAGGAATATTAATTAGCACATCAAATGGACTTTTCTTAGTCCAGAACTGATTTAATCCAATTTCTTCAAGGATCTCCGAAATTTCGTCCGCAATATATGGTTTCTTATTATCAGGTTTATTGTTGAGTAGGTTATTTATTTTTTCATACTTGATTTTGTGATTGAAAATATCTAAAGGCAATCGCACTCTAATTGAGAGCTTTTGTTCAATCTTTTTCAGATTGTTAACATTAGCGTTCATATTACCTCTTTCATATTCTGCTATTGATTTTTTTGATAGATCCAACATTTGAGATAGTTCTTTCCGGGAAAGTGACATATCTTCACGTTTATTACGCATTTTGGAACCATCTATTTTTACAATAAATTGGCCACGTCGTGCTAGCTTATATGGCAGAATATTGTTTGTGAGTATTTTATTTAATGTTGTAAAGTTTAACGCAATAATCTGGCTATGAAACCTCATATAGATGGCATTATCTTGCAGATGACTTCTTCTATTCGAATGTCCAACAAGTAAAGGTAATCCATTAATAAGATGAGCAATCAAAGACATTTCTAAAAGATAATCATTGGGAATCGAATCAATATTATCAGTAACTTTAGTAATAACAAATTTCTCGGGTCTAAATGCCAATATATTAAAACTGCACGATTTATTCTCATGACCACAATTGATGGTATCAAATCCCGCTTTATGAAAAGATTGCTCAATAAATTCTATCTCTTGCTGAAGATTTAATACCATTTTTTAGCCCCCATTATGAATTATTCAATCTTTTTCTTGTATTCCATTCTTACTATTTTAAATTTAAATTTTAAAAGCATTTATTCTCGGATAAATAAGATAAACCAAGTAAAAATGCGAATAAAAATTTAAAAATTTATTTCAAAAAGATAGAGAACTTAAGAAATAATTAATCCCAATCCATAATTTTTAATTTAATACTCGGATTCACGACTATTTCCTTGAAACTTCTCTTTTTCTCAGCTTTAAAAAAATATGATTCAGCAAATTCTCTTAATGCTTCTCTATCCTCATCTGTATGCTTGTGCCCTCCATTATGATAAAAGATTCCATTCCATTCTGCCGCATCTAACAAGTCATAAATAGGTTGTGTAGCCAAGAACGAACAACTAGTTCCTTTTGGATTAGCCCATGCATCTTGTTTCCCTTCAACCCTCAATAAAGGGCGGGGCGCGACTAATCCCATAAGATAATGCTGATCAAAAGGTAAGGTTTCTTCTTTACCTGCAAACCGCTCAAAGTCTGGATGTAGCCAAGCCCACCAGCGTTTATGATCTGTAATTGCTTTCAAATCCTCTGAGTGCTCGCCGAGTGCAAGATATGACCCCGCACCAGCACATCCCGAACCTGCAGGATTTACAATGGAAATACGCTCATCCAGCGCCCCAGCGAGTAGTGCAGTTTTTCCATTTCTCGAATGTCCTGAAATCATAACTTGATCTGGATTAATTTCTGACCTTGATAATGCATAATCTACCATTCTCATTGCACCCCATGCCCAAACTGCTATGGAGCCCCATGTGTATTTATTTGGAAATAGTCTGTTATATGCTTCTTGTGCAGGACCTATAATCGGATTTCCCATTTTATCCGGTTCCAATTGAGTATTTTGGTATGAAATAACTACATATCCCTCCTCAGACATATCATATAGCATATTTCCACCCACATATATTAAGCAAGGTAATTTTTTTTTACCAAAATTTGGAATCTTCTTCTTTTTTTCCTTAATTGCTTCTTTTGGTGGTATAAGGACATTTCCATCCATTCCAAAATGAACTTCTGACCGGGTTTTGTCCGGTATAATGTCAAAATGAACGTTTTCAATAATTTCTCCTGTATCAAAAGTTATTTTTTCTTCAATTGTCGCCTTTACTTCATCGGGCGCCTCTGGAATTGTGCCATATTGGATATTTTGCATTAATTCAGTTATCTCTGATCTTCTTTTCTCCCAATTCTCTATTGATTTGACTCGTTTACCTTCTTTCGTTAGGAAGGGATCTGGAAATGATTTTATGATTCGCATTAAACTAGCTAAGAGAGGAAGGTTCTTAAAGATTTAACAAAGATTCTACTATAGATTACATATGCAATCAAACATAAAGCAGAGATCCAAGGAATTACACGAATTTTCTGGAACGGGAGTTTTATTTGCCCTGATTGTTTTGATTGGAGATGGGATACAACCAATTATTCGACACACCGCACCAACAGATACAAATAATCTGCTTTATACTCTTGTTGCTTCTTTGGTTGAATTTGTCCTCATAATTCCAATTACATTGGTCATGAGTGGGAAAAAAAGAAGAAATAAAAGAGCAAGGAATAAAACAGAAGAAATGAAACAGGAATTTGGGAAAAAACAAGTTTTAATTAGGCTAATGATGATGGGATGCATTTTTGCTATATGCTCGTATCTCTTACTTTATGGATTGAATCAAATTAATTCCGTAACTGGAATCATTGCAATTAAGACGCAACCGATAAGTATGATAGTTATTGGGTTTTTAATGTTGGGCGAGAAAGTTAACTTTAAAGAAATACTATGTGCAATCTTAATTATTTTAGGGGCTATTTTTGTAGCAACCGAAGGTACAATGATGTTCTATGAGATTTCAGAATCCGTAATTATATTGCTAGTTATTCCTATATTCTGGAATATTGGACATGCAATCGCTAAACCCTTGTTAAAAAACGATACTTTAAACGTATATCAGCTTGTATTGGGGAGAATTGGTTTTGTCTCTCTATTTCTAGCAATCTTCTATATAATTGGTGATCGACGCAACGTAGAGCAGCTTACTAAATTTGACTATCTCCTTCCAATGTTTTCAATGGGATTTCTTTGGTTGATACTCCAAATATGCTGGTATAATGGATTAAAGCATTTAAAATTAGCAATTTTGGCTTCAATTGTAG
>WJKO01000149.1 GCA_014729055.1 Promethearchaeota archaeon
AAACTACTGTTCTCTTTAGATTCAACGAGTAATAGATCCGATCGACCTTTATGTTTGCGTAACTCCTTCAGCGCTTGTTTACCATCTATTTTTTGTTTGATATGAGGCACTCCTTCGATTGGTTGCATAATATCTCTGACGTATGTCTCTTTTCTTCGTTGCATTGGTATATCTTTTATTTTTTCAAGATTTAGAATCCCCGCTAAATCGCCATCTATCTCTACAAGAAAATGTTGACGCCGATAATTCATGAAATAGCGAAAAATCGCTTCAGCAATTGTTAGATCTCCAGAAATTAAGGGATATAATCGGTTCATAATATCGTCTACTTTGATATACGAAAGACTTTCTATTAATTTGGTCTGTTGGTATGATTCAGTAGCGTTTTGGCGTAATAGTGAGCCCATTATAACCAACCAAAATCCACCTAACGCACCAAAAAGGAAAACTTGAATGAATCCCCAACCAATAAGTGAAGCACCGATAAACCTTCCCACTTTAGTTGCTGTCCGTGTTGCTGATATAATATCCTTTCGTTTATTCCAGAGAATTGCACGTAATACCCTCCCACCATCCATAGGAAATGCAGGAAGAAGATTAAAGAGGCCCAAGCTTATATTTACAAAACCCAAATAGAAAAATGTTAATCCTATAAACACGTTAGTTAAAGGAAAGAAACTTAAACCCATTAACATGCCGCCTATTATAAGACTGGTCACCGGACCTACAACAGCTATTTTAATTTCAGTTGTTCCGTCTTCAGGTTCATCAAGTATCTTTGAAACGCCACCGAAAAAATAAAACTCGATCTCCTTCACGTCTATCCCATTTTTCATCGAAATTATACTATGCATCAGCTCATGCGCAAGTATTGAGATTAAAATAATCAAACTAGATAGGAGACCAAACGCAATCAACTCAAGAATAGATGATTCTGGGATAAATAGACGATAGAAAGAACTAGCGCTGTAACCAGCGAGTATGATGATTAAAAGCGTAGAGTAATGTATTTTTATTGAAATTCCTTTAATTTTACCTATTTTCATAGTTTATTATATCTACCTCTTAAGATAGAGAATCAATAGAAAAATTTAAGCATAATTTCTTACTTTTAAAAGTATTTCAATTGTTTTGTTTTTAGAAGTATATATTTCGATGATATTCATTTTTTTAAATTAAGTGATGTTATCATAAATGTTGAAGATAATGCCGATTAAATTATTTTGAATAATTGTTGAAGATAATGCCAAATAAAAATGTCCGGTTTTACGATAAGATCTCAAAAAAGACAGTAATATTACCGCTCCCCGAAAAGTTTAAAGAAAGCGTTATGGCGGCGGCTGGTGATTTCTTCCCATATCCTGTGATTATTTCTCATGATGGGCATTATACAATAATACATTTGGATCCTGATTTCAATGATCGAGGTACTGTGCAAACAAAGATTTTAGTCAATTTAGACGATAAACCGATAGGAAATCATGCAATAAATGTCGGATCTACGCAAAAAATAAATGATCTAAGCCAACTCAGTGATGAAGTTATCAGAGAAATTGTTGACATTGTGAAAAAGGAATTTAAAAAGCATCTTAGTAAGAAAAGTCCAAGTAAAAAGAAGACAAAAGATATAAAAAAGAAAAGTAGTAAATCTAAGAAGAAGACATCAAAAAATAAAAAAGATAAATCTTCAACAAAAAAGATAACATTAGACGAACTTTCTGGTATGGGTTTAGACGATTAATGTCTACCATCTTCCCGTTTTTCCCGCCCGCCCGTATGTCTTACATCCATATTTTCCGTTAAAACGTTATAAACCCGTTAAAACGTTATTGCGCTTATGTCAATTTGGTTCTTATATTGCTTAATATTTCATTTCAAAAATGGAAAATTGACGAAATGTTAAGTTTTTAATAATATTTTCAATTCTTCAGCTATTAATTTTCCCATACTCTCGGTATTCATCATTTTTAACTTGGTGTCCTTTGTATTTGGCATGATATCAGGGGTTCTTCCTACACTTAATGAGTTCTCTACAGCCTTATCAATCAAAACCCCCATCTGAGAATCTTTAAATGCTTCCTCCATCATAATCTTAACTGATAGCACCGTGCCAATTGGATTTGCAATTCCTTTGCCTGCAATATCGGGTGCAGATCCGTGAATAGGCTCAAACATGGACACGCCTTCAGGATTAATATTTCCGCTTGCAGCCATTCCTAAAGAACCAATTAAATAGGCGGCTTCATCACTAACAATATCTCCAAACATATTACATGTTACAACAGTTTCAACGGTATATGGTTTTCTAATCAACCATTGACAAAATGCGTCAACATAAAAATGCTCTTTTGCAATTTCTGGATAATTTTTCCCAATTTCTTGAAATCGCTCACGCCATAACTGGCTAGTTCGTAAAATATTTGCTTTATCTACTGATGTAACTTTTTTATGACCTTTTAACTTTGCATACTCAAATGCATACTCTATAATTCGATCGATCCCTCGTTTAGTAAATATCATGGTATCTACTGCAGCATCGCCGTGCGCATTTCCTCCTATCTTAGAATATAAACCTTCAGTGTTTTCACGTACAACAGTAATATCTATTCCGTCACCAATATATTCGTCTTTTAAAGGACACTTATCTTTTAATGCATTATATAGCTTTACGGGTCTTAAATTGACATATTGATTAAGACCTTGGCGTATGGAAAGGATAGCCGATTCAGCAACACCTTGAGGCAGATCGGGTAAACCGATGGCACCGAACAATATCGCATCAGAAGACTTCATGATTTCAAAAGATTGTTTCGGTAGGTTAATCCCTTGATCTTTCCAGACTTGACCACCAGCTGGTGCATCTTTAAAATCGAATTCATAATCTGAATTATCAGCAATCATTTTTAAAATTTTAACGCCTTCCGCAACGACCTCATGACCAATGCCATCACCAGGTGTAACCGCAATTGTTTTCTTCATAATTAGATTTATTTCTCTCCGAAGATTAATTTTTTTTGTTTTATGTAATTTCTTTATAAGAAAGTTTATCATTAAGATAAGAAGTAATTGATAAATATGCATGTAGAGCGAAAAACTTGGGGACAAGTAAATGGGCTTAATTCAGAATTATTGATTATTAAGTGTGAAAATACTGGATTTGAAGTTCATCTCACGGACATAGGCGCTTCTATAGTGCGAGTTCGAATGCCAGACAAAACCGGTGATATTACTGATATTCATTATGGAAGAGCGAATCCTCAAGCGATTTATGATAATGAGGATAACGGATATTTGGGTTCAGTAGTTGGACGTGTAGCATCGCTCATATCGTTTGGACAGTTTGAATTAAATGGTAAGAAATATAAACTAACACCAAATATGTTGGGGATACATACTCAACATGGAGGTGCAAAAGGATTCAATACTAAACTTTGGAATATTGACAATGTTGATGAAAATGATAATCAAGTAAGTGTAGGATTTCGTTATATTAGTGTGGATGGTGAGGAAGGGTTTCCGGGACGGTTGACGACCTCCGTTCTATATACTATAACAGAGTCTATGGAATTATCTTGGGAGTTTCGAGCCACTTCAGATAAAACAACTATCGTGAATTTAATTAACCACGCATATTGGAATCTAGATGGTTTTGGTCATTCCATCAACGACTTGCACCTAAAAATAGCAGCTTCTAAATATCAGCATTTGAAAATGGGAAGGTTGATAGTAGAATCTATTGCCCATAAATTACATATAAAAAGGAAGCATGGATATATTGCTTATGATATAAGGGATTGCAAGGAAAATGGTTTAGATTTTAATGAGTTCAAAAGTTTAGAGGAACATTTAAATGATAGGGGGGATTTAGACCATATATTTC
>WJKO01000150.1 GCA_014729055.1 Promethearchaeota archaeon
AAGAAATCTAAGACACCAATAAAAGAAAACGAAGAAAAGGTGGAGGAAGATGACGAAGATTCAGAATATAAGGGATTTCTCGACGAAATGAAAAAAAAGAAAAAGAAACGGGAGTATAAATATGAAGAAAAATATTCAGATGAAGTTGAAAGTCAAGATGGGTATGTCTCATTATACACATACTGTAAGTCTTGTGAGGAACATATTTGGGTTTGGTATAAAAAATCAACTATTCTTAATGCAGAATCATACCCCGTAAACATTGCATGGATACATGGAGACCCAATGCATGGACTGCTTGTTAAGATAGATAAAAATTTTGTGAGTCGTGGAGAGAGGGTATTAGAAATAGAATTTGATCCAAATCTCTACGACGACTAACGCTGATTTTTTAATTCTGATTCAATTTCTTGGATATTATTATAAATTTTTTTACCTTTATAGGTTAGAAAAATTACCTTTTTAGCTTCTTTATTGATTTCGAACCCTATCAGCTTGTATTTAATCAGATCTTTTTTTACTCTGAAATAGGCGTTCAGATCATTCTTTTTTCTTCTTAATTTCTTTAAGAAATCGGATTGTAGCATTCCTTCCTTGCCATATTGCCATAATGTTGATAATGTTATTTTTGTACCTTTCTTTCGGAATAATCTGAAGAATATCGAAATCTTAACCACCAAAAATTATTGACTAAAAAATATTAAATTCATGTATTTACTAGATTTATTTTAAAAAAAACTTTCTTCCATTAAACTCATGAAAGTATTTTATGAAATAAAATTTTTAATACATTAATAGGTAAATATACATTAGACATTACATTCAAAAGAAAAGATACTTGAATTAAATCTCTGATAAATCATGGGGTGTTATGAATTTCAAAGAAATACATTTTTAAAGTTCTGGTAGCGGGTGCTGGTGGTGTTGGAAAGACCACATTATTACACAGAGTTGTACATGGAAAATTTCTTGAGGATACGAGAATGACAATTGGTGTCGAATTCTTCTTACTTAACTTAGATGTTGAAGGTTTTGAATGTAATTTACAACTCTGGGACTTTGGGGGACAAGAGCGATTTAGATTTATGCTCGATTCGTACGTGATGGGAGCAAAGGGGGCTCTATTATTATATGATCTCACCTCTATGAGAACTCTGGATAAGATAGATGAATGGGTGTCTATTTGTAGAAAACATGATCCAGACCTGCCCATTTTGTTCGGTGGAACGAAGTTAGATAGGACAGAAGATATTAGTGTTAAAGATGAGTTCGCCTTAGAAAAAATGGAACCTTTTAATCTGTTTGGACATATAAAACTTAGTTCTAAAACAGGCAAAAATACCATCGCAGCTTTTAAGAAACTTCTACGTGAAATTTTGAAGCGCCAAGGTCTAATTGATTAATAAAAAATTCATAAGTGACGATTTGACGCATTTTTTATGTATTTTATTTTAATCCCAAGATTTCATAGACTAAATTTAAATAAATACAAGTCGCTAGAATATCAGCAGTAGTTCCTGGATTCAGTTTTCCGTCTTCTTCGTGCAATTGTTCATCAAATTTCTCCAATTCAGAAAACCAAACTGTATTTTCTAAAGTATAATAAGAATCATACAATTCTTTTGCTTTCGTTGATATTTTAACAGCAGCTTCTTCCCCTTTTTTACGTATTATCAATGTATCTGGTTGCTTAGAAAGAATATATAGAAAAAGTCGTATTATTAATTCATTAAACTTAGGAGATATCTTGATTAAATCCCGCCTAATATAACGTCGCTTAAGAATTGCTACCATTTTATCATATTCTTCAGGATATTCATCTATTAATTTATTCATGCGTACGAGGTAATCTTTTCTAATTGGTTCATAATTTGTTGCCAAACATTTACTAATAAGGTCTCGATCTTCACTAAGAGTGAAAATCTTTAATAAAGTGACCTTGTCCTTCTTTATTTGATAGAGAGATTTTTTATCATAGATATCGTATTTATCTACCTTCCCCATTCCACCAGGATTAGCCATACGAATAGCACGAAATAGCCGTATTGTGTCAGAATGACTTGAATCGGATATAATCTTTCCACAATATTTCCAGAATGCATCCCTGTTAGGAAATCTATTCTCGAGCCCGTATTTTGCCGATATGAAAAGTGGAGTCATAAGTAATAAGTGTCCCAATAAGACGTTTCCTCCTTTTTGGACACTATTCACATGATTAACAGCACTCATAAGAAAATCTGAATAAATGGTACTTGGGCTTATCAGACTATGTTTAGAATAAGGAATTTTGTAAAATAAGTCAGTCCAATCATTAGCTAATGCATTTGCGGCTTTTAAGAAATCATCATACTTTGTTTTTGGAAAGTCTCTCGTTCTATGAACATTCCCTGGTTTTATCCATGCTCTAATTTCACAGAGTGAAGCATTTACTGTGGTTTTAATCAATAAATCTTTGTTAATCTGCGAATCTTTCATAATCTCAACTTATAAAGAATCATAATTATAGGCATTTAGCCCAAATCAATGATATATTCTTTTAAATTATTCAACAAAAGGACGCCTATGTATCTGGTATCCTTTTTCACTTTCTTGTAGTGCTATGGGGCGGTAAGCCTCATATAATCGAGTCAGGTACAGAAATCTTCTAATGTAGTTTCTTATATTTCTTCTGGAAAAATCTTCTGGTACGGTTAATAGGAGTTTATTACCTTCCCGTTGAATTTTAAGATCAATGACTTTTTCCTCGATGAATCTTGCAAGATCTCCAACATATTTATCGTTCTCAACGGATAACTGAGTAATGTCAATTACAACGTTCTTCGTTTTAATTTCCTTTTTCTTTGCTTTCTTTCTAGCCATGTTAATCACTTTTATGATTTGAATTCGATTGTAATTTCAAGAATCTAATATGTCGTCTAATCTTTGAATTGATAAAAATTTTTTTATTTCTAATTTTTTTACCTTAAATTGAATTGAGCGGAATTTGGGTAATTTCAAGAAGGAAAACTTACATAATCAGATATTTTTTCCAAGATAGATTTAATTTTTTTTGGAGACTCATCAATTAGAAGCGATACTTTAATGATGGATGCCGTACCATCAAAAAATGATTCCAGTTTTTCAATTAAATCGATATCATCTTGATTTAACCCTTGCATCGCTAGTAAAGATATGGCTTCATCATCTAACTTTTCCATAATTGGTTTCAATGGTTTTAGTTCTATCAAATTCTGCTTCAATAAAGCGTAAATATATTCACGAATCTTCACTTCAGATAAGTCCATCTTTTTCATAATACTTTTAACATCTGATTTTCCATCAAATCGAGAAAGTAAAGATACTATTTTTCCTCCTTGAAATTCATCGATTAGAGCTTGCTGTTCGGCAGTTCCATCTAATAAATATTTATTTGCTTTATGCATTCTCTCAAATACATACCAGTCGTAGATTGGCTTTCTAAATTTAATAAGTTTATTCTGCCATAAGAAAACGAGATAATTGACCAATTTTGATACGTTGATATTTGTTACCTCACTGAGTGTGGATATATCGGATATTCCATCAATATTGTCCATAATATTCGAAAATATATTCTTCGATGGTAACGTAGAACCCTTTAAATCCTTAAGAACCGAATCTAATTGTACTTTTATCGATGATTTCTTATTGTTTTCT
>WJKO01000151.1 GCA_014729055.1 Promethearchaeota archaeon
ATCTTCTACCATTTCCAAAATAGTATTTTGTGGTAATGGTGCACCATTCCAATTTTCTATCTTGTCCATGAATTTTTCTTGGAATTTAAGATTGAATCTTGTTAAGTTGGTTTTTAATGATGGTGATGCGTCTTTTAGTAAAAGTATTGCTGTTCTTACTAAAGCAACGTCATTAACAACAATCTTAAACTGCTTATATGATAGTTGTTCAAGTCCTTTTCCTGTATCTTGTTTCTTTTCCATTTTATCTCCTATTTCTTCACCAAAGCTGGATATTGCCGTTAAAAATCCCGATATAAGGTCTCCATCAATTGGAATATTTGTAAAGGCTCTTTGGAACATAGCAAGTCCGCTATTTCTGGATAATATCAAAATGTATTGGATATTTTCCACATCTTCGAATCTTTGATGAATCGCTTTCAGAGCTTCCATTCTTCTAATTCGACGTGGAATAACTACTCCCCGATAGACCGCAAATGCGATAGCAGTAATGATACCAGCGGCAATTAATATATATGGTAAATAATCTAAGAATAGCAGAAAATGTGTCGTAACTTCAATATTTACATCAGAAGCAATTCCCTCGTCATAAATACCTTCCCCAAGAAATTCTGCTCGGATTATATATTTTCCGGGATCTAATTCAGAAAGATCAATTGAAACTGAGACAAATCCTTGATCATTCGTAAAGCCAGAATATTCATCATCTACTGGATTACCTGCCTCATCTAGAATCATGAATATAACCTCTACTTGGGCCAATGGGTTGTCGCTTTCATCCGTTAAATTTAATGAATAGTAGTAAGTTCCTTGAAGCAATTGACCCTCTGAATATGATTGTAACGACAGACTTACTTGTTTTTTCGGCAGGATAAATGTGAATAACTGTTCGCTTGTTTTATTGATACGATTATTACCGTTATATGTGACTTTTAGTGTTAAATCTATGAATGCTTGGTCTGGAATCACATAACTTAATAAAAGAGAACCATTTTCGTCCATATAATACACATAATTAAAATAGACTTGGTCTTCGCTCTGTGTTGTGTAATTAAAATTCAGCTGGATAGGAGCTCCTGCAAAAGATTCGCTGAACGATGGTTCTTCCGCTACAAGTGTGAAATTAAATTGAATTGTTTGACGCAGTCGTATCTCTTCTCCAAAATTACCTGTTTCTTGATCGACAAGTGTCCCATCAACTCGGCATGTCAACGTAGAATTCCATTTGTTGATAATAGTGCTTGTCGTTGAGTTTATCTGATGTTGTGTTTCGCTATCACCCAAGAATTCAAAAAATATTGTAATATTTTTATAGCCATTTGCGATTTCATCAATTGTATACATTGCAGTTCCATTTTCATCAGTTGATAACTCTCGGATTAAAAATGGTTGAGGATCACCAAGTTCATAATAATCGTAAAATGCAAATAGAAATATTATTTGTCCATCGTAATTTTGTTCATTCAATATTGATAAATTCATTGAGTATGTTGCATTGTATCCTACTTGTACATTATCGGGAGAATCATAGATTGTGATATTCACTGGAATTTTACCAAGTATTTCTTGTGTTTTATTAGCCCAAGATGATTTAATAAGCCCAGTTTCTTCGAACTCGGCGTAAACCGTCAAATTATTCGGGGTTTCTTCGTTATAGAAATATTGAGGTATTGTTAACTCATATATTGCTCTACCGTTTGTCTGTGTTTCAACTAGCACTTGATAGGAATATGTGGATGAATAATTGATAGTTAGACTAATATCTTTACCCGGTATTACGGTGTCGTTAATATATGATAATCGGGTTGCAATACTAATCAAACTGCCAATTCTTACTTCATCAGGAAATACTATTGAGATCTTAGATTCATACTTTTCATAAACTGTAAAACTTATATCTTCGCTATACGTTGTTTCGATATTATTTCCTGATACATTTATCACCGCTACGTAGTCATCTGGCTGTAAGTAATTACTTTCATCAATAATAACTTCCGAGAAATATGAATTCCCTGAATCTCGATTCATTATTCCACCCATAACATATGATATATTAAAGAGGCTCCATTGTACCGTTGCAGATTCGTACGATACTAACCCGTCAAGCGTGTCTAAATACACTGCACATCCAACATCGAAACCTTCCCCTTCATAAATATCTCCTATAATATCAGCATCTATATAGATCGGAATCGGAAGAATTTCTACGGTAATGTTTTGAAAGATAGTTGTATAATTCTCAGCACCAAATGCAATCTCCAATGTGTAATTAAAAGCTTCAATATTATCTGTGGCGTTTAGCCCACTAGTATCTAAGGTGATATTATATTTTCCTTTATCTTCTGGTAGATACGTATATGCATATTGTTCAATACCATACATTACTTTTCCAGTTCCGTTAAAACTCGCCGTTATATATGCATCTCTTACGACTTTATTAGGATTCAAAGTATCATTAAGCATAAATTGTATCTGATAGTGTGTTGTATCATTAACAAGAGGAATATTATCTTCGCACATATATCCAAAAGTATCAGTGGTATTAAATGCACCATCCAAATATGTAATGTGCATTTGTTTTAGCGGTTCAATTGTGGTCATATTAAGTTCTACTATTTCAGTCAAATTGAGGTCATAAAAGAGCTTATTGCATTGAAAGTAGATCGTGTAATTATTAAACGGGACACCTTGAGTTTTTAACCCAATTTCATATTTTCCATCACCAAGATAATTTTCATAATCTAATAAGTAAATAGGATACCAATCCAAACCCCATTTACTACCCGTGCTTGCCCTTATTGCATATATGTCTGCATTCTCGATTCCACCAAACTCAGTTGAGTTAAACTCGACTACATATTCGATAGTCTTTCCCGCTATAACAGGGCTTGTAGAACTAATAACTCTGCCTTCAGTCGTTCTTCTCATAATAAAAGCATCAGACCACCATCCTAACCTTGTAGTTTGATCCTCAGCATTTGTATCGTTCCAGACAGAAAGCAATGAATAATATCCAACACCCTCATCATTCACAACCCATGGCACTGTTATATTCCGTTCATCGACCAAGTAATCAGGAAAACCAGAACAAGCAGATTGACTTGAATTTTTCAAAGTGATATTATAACTACCAAATATACCTGTCGCATTTCTTACCGTTAGATTGAATAGTGCATCTTCTCCATCATAATATATGTTTGGGGCGCTTCCATCATCATGTCCGACTGTTCCATTTAGCATATAATTTCTTTGTGTGGCTAGCACTGACCAGACACCTCTCAATAGACTACCGCGTGTGCCCATAGTTGCATTCACTAATGTGCCGTTTTGAAGAAATGGGTCTGTACTCCATTTTTCAGCGATGTCGGACACATTCATTCCATTAGGTGCAAACACGCTATGTACATGCCAATCTAACGAATTAGACCCTAAACCATCATGTGCAGGCATATTTTCAAGTGTTACATTATAAATCATAAAAGTATTATTAGTCAGACTTGGATCATCAAATTCATTTACGGACTCAGTATTATTATAAGTGATATTCCAAAGACAACTTACGTTGGAATATGTATGAACGCCAACAGATGCTTCAGCAACATCGGTTTGGTGTTTCTCTACTAAGATCCCCGCATACATACGTAAAATCGGATCTATGAAGCTTGGAATGGCAGGATTCAGCGCTTCGAATTCTAAACTAAATCCTGGTGCATTCTCATCTATCTCTTGTGCAATTATTGTCGGACAAGGCGTCCAAGGATCTGCTGACCCTACTTTATGAAACCATAAATCTGCAGCTTCTGCTGTTCCATCTCCTATTAAATAATTAACTTTAACCTTTATATTATCGAAACTAAACTTATAATATCGCGGTTCTGTCCCTGGAGTCCCTCCTCCTTGCTGCATTGACACATGA
>WJKO01000152.1 GCA_014729055.1 Promethearchaeota archaeon
ATTTGATGGTACAGTCGAGACCATTGAGTCTTTACGAGATAAGTACAATCCAAAGTTTGGCATTTATACAACAAGTAGTATTAGTGAGATAAAGAACAAATGCAGTAAATTTGATGGATTTCTCGATTTCTTTAATGATGGTCTTATTGGAAGAGATTCAATTAAAAACCTTAAACCAGCACCAGATGGGATTATTAAGTTAAGCAAACAATGGGGTATTCCGTGTGAGAATATAATTATGGTTGGCGATATGGAAATGGATATTTTAGCCGGTAAAAATGCGGGGAGTATTACGGTTGGCGTAACTTGTGGTTTTTCAAATCACGAACGTATGAATAAGTATGGTCCAGACTTTATTATAGATGTTGTCTCCGATTTACCAAGAATTGTGGATAAAGTGATAGATAGGATTTAATGGATCTGTCCTAAAATCCTATTATATATCATTCTTTAATTGTTTATGTGAAATATTTGGGATAAAACTCGGGATAAAGTTTAATTTTAAGTCTGAGAAATTTATCTATATAATTTTATCTTAAAATTAGGTAAAATATGATTTTGAATATCCTTTTAATACATGAAAAAATAGAGAGAGCTGTAAAATATTGCCCGTTATTACAATCAAGATAAATCAAGAAATGTTTAAAACCTTAAAGAAAAACTTCCCTTACCACGGTGATATTAGTAGAATTGTCCGTTCAGCAATAAAAGCAATCAATAAAGGGTTAGAATTTAGTGCTGAAGGTGATATATTAAGGATTAATGAGATACCAGTAGTCTGTTTGACTATTGGGACTCATTTATCTTTGATTGAAGGTATAGAAGATGATGAAAAACTCAAAAAGCTGGCGATTAAGAATGCCGATTCGGTAAATGAATATTTATATGTTAAAGGAGTCCATTCTAAAGAAGCTATAAAAGCAGTTTTTTCATCAATGATGCTTTCAAATATTATTGAATACAAATGGGTTGAGCCAGAAGACCAAGGAGGCACGATTATTGTGTATATTGAAAAAACGATCTATCCGCCGAGAATTATGAAAATATATTTTAAAGCGTATGTAGAGTATTTGTGTAAATTAAATCGTCTGCATCTTGAAATATCAGGAGATGATTCTGCTCCAATCTACAGAATAATGACCGGAGAGGGAAGTGTATTGATATGAGCATAATAAATGAAGAAAGAAGAGATCAAAAGGAAATGCTGAATAAAATACTTGTTGTTGATGATGAGCCGAGTATTAGAAAGAGTTTAAAGAGTATTTTAGAACGCCATCATTATCAAGTAGATACTGCGGAAAAATACACTGAAATAAAAGATTCTCTGTTTACTCAAGGTTATGATGCCTTAATCTTAGACATAATTCTACCCGAAATTAATGGCGTTGAAATATTACATACAATAAATAAAAATAACCTTAATCTGCCTACTATTATGTTAACGGGCGCACCATCATTAGAAACTGCTCGAGAGTCAGTAAAATATGGGGCATTTGATTATTTAATTAAACCGGTTGAACCCGCTACTTTATTAAATCAATTAAAAAATGCAGTCCATAAAAAGCATCTCGTCGATACACAAGCAATTCTTAATAAAAAACTAAAGCGCAAAAACGAAGAATTAGAGGATCTTGTGGATAAAAAAACGAAAGAATTAAGGATTTCAGAAACACGATATAGGACGATAGTCGAAACCGTTCAAGAAATGATTGCAATTACAGATGAAAACGGAAAAATAATATATACAAATGTATCCTTCTTAGATGTTATTTCAGAAGGATTGGGTAAAAATATATCAACAAAAGATGTTATAAACAAGAATATCAACGATATCATAGCAAATCTACATGATTTACCTGTGGATAAAGCAATTGAAAAAGTTGCCGAAGGACAGGAATTTGACTTTATGACATGTAATTGTGCAAAAACTTCTGGGATAAAGAAAAACATGACATGTTCGTTACGCGGTATTTTTAACGAAGATCTCAAGCTAACTGAAATCATATTCATTTTAAATACAAAATAAATTTAAAAAATCAGATTTCCCGTTTTTATATTCGATTTATTCTTCCATTTTCAATTTGATTTGCGAAAATTTATAATCTATTTTGATCAATGTTTCATAACTCTTTCTTAGATAAGAATAGGTGATCATTTTGGAAATTAAAATGAATGAAATTCCAGAAAATGAATTAAAATTAAAACCAAAAAATGATGGTGAATTAGGATTTGGTACAATATTTACCGATCATATGTTCCAAATGCGTTGGTCTGCGGAAACTGGAGAATGGAATAGCGCACAGATTAAGAAATATGAGCCATTCTTAATATCCCCAGCTGCAATCGTACTTCATTATGGTATTGAAATATTTGAAGGTCTTAAGGCGTATCATACAGAAAATGGAGACATACAGCTTTTTCGGCCGCAGAAAAACATAGAACGCCTGAATAATTCGGCGGAACGAATGGTAATGCCCAAAGTGGACCCAGAATTTATTTTAGGTGCTATTAAGAAACTTGTTAGACTTGAGAAAGAATGGGTTCCTCATACATTTGGAACATCATTGTATATTAGACCTACTATGATAGGTATAGATGAATTTATTGGAGTACATCCAGCGGAAGATGTATTGTTCTATATTATATTGAGTCCCGTAGGTGCTTATTATGCCACTGGGTTTGCACCAGTAGATATATTAGTTGAAAGTGAATATATAAGGGCGGCACCAGGGGGCACGGGAGCTGCTAAAACTGGAGGTAACTACGCTGCAAGTCTGCTAGCTGCTGAGGAAGCTAAGAAAAAAGGATATACTCAAGTATTATGGTTAGACGCAAAGGAAAGAAAGTATGTGGAAGAAGTGGGTACGATGAATATGATGTTCGTCATGGATGATGAAGTAGTGACATCACCACTCACTGGAAGCATATTACCTGGTGTTACGAGAGATTCAGTAATTCAAATATTAAAAGACTGGGATATTAAAGTATCAGAACGTATGATTACTATTAATGAAGTTATTGAAGCAGCAAAGAGCGGTAAACTAAAAGAAGCATTTGGTACGGGAACTGCGGCAGTGATTACGCCAGTTGGATGCTTGAATTATAAAGATAATGATTATATAATTGGTGGAAATAAGGATAAAGTCGGTGAATTAACACAAAAACTATACGATTACTTAACAAGCATCCAATACGGTAAAAAGGAAGATCCATATGGATGGATCGTAAAAATAGATTGAAATGCATCAAATTGTATTCTGTAATTTCTTTTTATTCTAAGATTTTTATTTTAAGTTCTTTTTCAAAGAATTTTAAAGTAGATATGATAGCTGATTCAATAATCTGTTGTAAATCTCCATGTTGCAACAGTTTTTTCTCTAATAGATCTCGTAGAGCAAAGCTTGTTGTCAAGTTTGATAATTCTGACAATATTGGTGTTTTTGGTGTAGCGCCAAGCATAACCGATGTAGCAATTCCTGCACCAATAGCCGCTTCTGAGATTCCGAGATAGCCTTTTGAACCATATGGAATCATCATTCCTCGCTTAACACCTATTGCGATCTTTTCAGGACTAATTTCGAGTACTGATAATTTCTTATCATTGCCGTTAACATCTTTAACTGTAATCTCAGTGAACTCTTTGCTTTTTTGAAAATTTTTGATAATTGCCAATATAACGCCTGGTACAATACCACTGTAATGCCACGACATAAACTTAATTTCCTTTTGATTCATGATCTCTTGGACAATAAGCAAAGGGTCGCTTCCTGGTTTAAAATCCAAACACTTCTTAATAATATATAGTTCAGCATTATAATCTGGCTTAGAAGTCTTGTATTTGTTAAGATCATCAACGGAGGAATCACCATTAATAAGAATATCCGATAATTCATTAAAAAGACTACCCAAGTTATTACTAACTTGGTCCTCCGTTTGTCCTTTTTCAATTTTTTCAATGATCTCATCTGCTATTTGCTCTGGAACTTTTTTGTGGGTGTTTATTTTGATCTCTGCCGCTCTTTCGTAGAAAGGGCTTCTAAAGCTTAAGAGATCTTTAATTTCTTTCATAGGGTTGGGCTTATTTAAGAGAGGTCTCTTTTCTTTACCCTCTATAGAGATTCGATTAAATATATCTTGTGCCGTTGCTTGTAAAAGGATAATAAATCCTGATTTTTGAAGATAATCGACATTAAGTTTATTTAAAATGATACCACCACCTGCAGAGATGATAGAATCTTTTGCTTGTCCTAATTCTTTACAGACTTGCATCTCAATTTCTCTAAATACAATTTCTCCATCCTCATCGAAGATTTCGGGTATTGTTTTTCCCGCCTTTTCAACTATTACATCATCCATTTCGACAAGTCTTTTGTTTAATTTATCGGATAAAATCTTTCCGACACTTGTTTTACCTGTTCCCATAAATCCAATTAAAACTATGTTAGTTTTCATCTTTAAAACCTTGAATATATGATAAATATAGTTCTTTCTTATTTATTAAAAAATTTTTTACTGCTTGTGGGGGTTTTTTTCGTAATAGGCTTCGTGCGATGTTATATGCATCGTTATATTTTCCATCTTTTGCAAAGTTATTCATTTGAAGAACCTTTTCCGCGATCTTTGTATTTTTATTGAAATAATCTTTTACTATCTGTTCTTGTTGCTCTTTATATTGTTTCAATTGACGTTTGGTCATTGCACTACGCGGATTATGTGCCCTTTTGTTCAATTCCCGGGCATAAAATCGCACCGCTTGTCCTATCATTAGAATTCCTACCATATATGCTATGTAATACGCTTTGAAACTAGCCCAAAGTACGATTAAAAATATAATGGCAAGCCCACTGATACCCCATCCGACCCAATTCAATGTCTTCGCTCGTTTAAGCACCTTATCTCTTAAATTCGATTCGTCTGGAAATACTTTAATAGGTTCTGGTTGGTTTGATTTTAATTCTATGTTGGATTGATTCGAATCTTCTGAGGATTTCATGCGTTAATTTAATTTAAGCTTAGGAGTTAAATTATATTTATGACTGAATCTAAAAATCAAAAAGCAAAACAAATTAGTGCAAAAACAAAAATCCTTGCCGTAATCGGCGACCCAATTCATCATAGTATGAGCCCAACAATGCATAACGCTGCAATAGAAGAATTGGGTTTGGATTATGTGTATATAGCATTTCATGTTCTTCCAGAACAGTTAGAACAAGCTTGTAATGGATTTCGTGCACTTCAAATTTCGGGTATTAATGTTACAATACCTCATAAAGTTGAGATTATGAAATATTTAGATGAAATAGATCCAATAGCTCAAGGGATCGGGGCAATTAATACTATTAAAAATGATAATGGTAAACTTCTGGCAAAGAATACTGATGGGGAAGGTGCATTAATGTCATTAGAGAGTGCGGGATTTGATCTCACAGATAAAAAATGTGTTATAATGGGTTGTGGAGGTGCTTCAAGAGCTGTTTCCTTTATGCTGGGAACGAAAGCTCGGGAACTTGTCATGACAGATCTCGTACCAGAAGTTATGGATACCCTTCATGAACAGCTGTGTAGTTTCTATTCTACAC
>WJKO01000153.1 GCA_014729055.1 Promethearchaeota archaeon
GTGATTCTTTTCTAAAATATTGTTCATGGAACATAAGTTCAACCTTATTTTTCAATAAATTGTTTTTTGTCTTTTTCTTCATATTTCGGTTGATATTGCTAAGTTTAATGTTATTTATAACCCCCGCACAAGCCACAAACACCATATTAGTATTTGGATCCCTCCAAACACCTTCTTTATTCACAATATCCACTTGTTTTTGCGATAGATAGTACGAACCATTGCCTTCTTTCCAAAACAAACCAACTAATATCTTTATACCTCTATCTTGCAATGCCTTTACTGCTTCAAGAGGTGCCATTGTAAAATGTATTGTTGTCGTATTAGAAATTATTTCTTTTCCTGCAAATCTTTCAACTTGTTTCATTGTGGTATCATAATCATGAGCGATGTCATCATATTTTGCATATTTATATGGTGCTGGTGGTGAGTTTTGCAGAGCATGAAAGCTTAGATTGAGCCATTTTGAATGAGATTTCCATTCTTGCTTCCAATTATTAGGAAACTCTGATAAATTAAATCCTCTTGTCTGGTAATATATATTAAGATGGATTTTCGTTCCGTATTCTAAGTGAAGATCATGCCACATCTTCAAATACCAGTGATCTAATAGGGAAGGATACTTTTTTGGGTCTTCTGCTAGATCCTTGAAAAAAAGAATGTTATCATCTATTCCATATCGATAGTTTTTCATAACTTCTCATCAAAGCAAATTTTTCTTTAAATTGATAAAAAATATTGTTTCTAATTATTTCTTTGCTTTAATCTTCTTGTTAATCAATTGATATAGACGTTGGACAAACCCTTTAAAATCTTTAGGTGTATATTGAACGCCCAATTTTGTCGTTAGTAGCGGTGGGATGTCTGCTTCTTTTTCGAATACAGGAATTATTAATTTTTTCATTTTATATCCTACCATCCATTCATTTCTGACTGCATCGGATTTTAACGAGTTTTCTGAACAGAAAACAATTAATACATCCGCCCTTCCTATATTATCGTTCATATATACTAGGATATCATCTAACATGTTTTCTTCCCAATATAAAACCTCGGAAATATCGCTGTAAGTACTGGTGAGTAATTTAGAGATTCTTGGTATATCGAATTTTCGTGAGTCGATAGTGGCATATGAAATAAACACAGTTGTTTTCGCCTTTTGTTCTTCTGAGATTATGGTTTTCTGTTCCTCTTGTGGATTAAGTATAGATTCTAAAGAAAGACATTCGTCGAGAGGATCCCAGATTTTTACATACCCATGATGATCTGCTGCTGCAATAATATGCGTACCCGGTAAAAATGAGGTAGATTGAACATAAGTGCCATGTTTAAACGAGTTGACTTCCTCACCTTTTGCAATATTCCAAATTTTAACGAAATTATCACCTGATGCTGAAGCTATGTATTTTGCATCATCTGAGATATCAATACAATTAATAGATCCATTATGACCCTCGAATCTTTTTAATTCTTTACCAGAAATAACATCCCAGATTCGTATAGTTTTATCCATTGAACCAGAAATGAGGATATCTCCTTTCGGACTGAAATCCAATGAATTCACGGCAAATTGATGCCCCTCAATGGTAAGATAAGATTCTGATTGCCTCCATTTCCATAACTTGATACATTTTTGATCAGCAGATGCAATAATTCGACCGTTTGGCGAAATTACAACCGAATTAATGCCTGTTTCATGTTCTGTTAACGAATAAACTGTCTTTTTTGCGTTCCAATCCCATATACGGACAGCTTTATCTTCAGCGCCGCTTATAACATACTTATTATCATAGCTGAAACAAGCAGAAAAGATGCCGCCTTTATGATCTTCCAAATTTCTTAGAACCTTTCCTGAATCTATTGACCATAATTTAAGAGTCTCATCCTCAGATCCGCTGATTATTTTTTGTCCATCGGGCGAAATGTTTACGCAATTAACTTCTTCCTCATGTCCTTTCAATTCATGGACAAGGTCTCCATTTTGCAGCTGCCAAACCTTAACCGTACGGTCAATTGACCCCGTAATAAGATTTTTTAAATCTGGTGTAACGCAGACGGAGTAGATAGCCCGATTATGTGGTTTAAACTGCTTTAAAAGACCTTTCTCTGACATATTTTCCTCGTCGATACAGAAATTCTTTTTAGACATGCTTAATCATTATTTTCCTTTTTTATGATATATTTATGATAATTCTATTTGTTGTCTATAGTATTAGAAATTATATTTCTTTTTTAGTTCTGGAATGATAATATCACCAGAAAGTCCTAAATGTTCAAATGTCTCGGGATGGTCTGTATGAATCGGAATGATATTGTCAGCATTGATTTTATCTAATGTCTCTCGCAGATGATCCGTGCACATATGACCTGAAGAATGAATTGTCTCTGTTTTAAGAATCCCAAAATGTTCTAACCACGAATCTAGCTTTCTTTCTTGAATCTCCATTTCTTCATTAAACGGATCTGTAATTGAATTGATATATATTGTTGTATTTGGATCGGGATTTATATCAATTAATTCTCCTAACATATAGAAATTTAGGTAGAGCATATAACGTTCTGGTTCTTTCTGTATTTCTTTAAAAGTTATATATTCTTTGTTTTTGAATATTTTTTGTTCAAATCCTCGATAATCACGCCTTTCAAATCTACCCCATCCCTTCCTTCTTAAATAGATTGCAATATGTTCGTCATCGTTCTCAGGTAAAGGATAGTCTTGTAAAAATAACTCTACATCAGACTCTGGACGGTCTCCCAAACAATCCTTAAAATTATCTATCATTCTATAGATCTTTGGGTCTATTGCGAATATCCGATCATATTTTTTAGCTAGTTTATAATACATAAGAACCCTATCAAGATTACGCATGGGAAAATTGACCAGTATTAAACCTGGATGGCTTCTTATCATATCTCGTGAGCGAATTTTCACATCATCTTCTGATTCTTCCCCGCCATGATACTCTTTAAAATTATATTTTTCGATTGATGGAATCCGTGTCCCTTCAGTAATGATGGCAATTGGATTTGATTTCTTCGCGTTTTCGACGAAGTTATCTATCCATTCTGGATGTAATCCGTGATAACGAAAGTCTCCTGTATATACAATGCTCTGACCATCATATTTTACAATATATGCACAAGCTCCTGCAATAGAATGATCAACGGTATAATGCTCAATTTCAATATCCCCTTGCTCGCCTTTGAATATGATCGGCTTTTCTTTTCCCAATAATTTTATACTTCTTTTCGTTTCCTCTTCAGAATAGTCCCGCTTAGTTGCTCTTTTATAGCCATATTTTTTTGCATTTTTCGGTTTGGTTTTTTTCTTAACCATTTTAAATTGTTCGTGGAATTTCAAAATCTCGTTTAGATCTGGATCTATTGAGGTTTCCGCTATAAATTCCAATATTGCTTTAGATACCCAGGTCATGTAAATTGGAGTATCTTGTTTAAGAAAACCGATAAACTTGTAATGATCCATATGAGGATGAGTTAAGAAAAAAGCGTCAACTATATTCTCATCTGTTTCTGTTATATTATATGGTTTTTGCTTTAAAATGTCTTTATAGGGTTTAATTAGGTCATTTCTATAAATTTGGTTTATGGATGGAATGAGTTTGAGATATAAATAATCAATAATTCCGTTAAATCTACGCGGATTGAGAAAATCTGCAAAAAACTCATTTCTATCATTAAATGACAGACCGTAATCGAAAAGAAAATGCTTTTTAGATGCATTAATGAAAATTTTATTTCCACCTATTTCATTTATGCCACCAAATATCTGTATTTCCATAGTTTTCTTTTAACTCTTATACAATTTAAATTTTGAACTAGCATCAATAGATATTAACCATTTAATAATGAGCTTTAAATATGATTCCGACAAAAATAATATTGATGCGGAGAGTACTTCGGTATTCAAAGTATCTCGAGAAGGTTAGGTATTTTATAACAATACGTTATTAATACTGCAATAATCTATGATTATTGTTGTTAATAACCTAGTATTAATAGTCCTCGGAAAATTAATACAACTTCGGATCGCAAGATGCGAAGAGAACACCGATATTCGTATTGGATGTTTACGGCTCGCCTTCCAGAGTGATACAAGGTTATATCCGAAAGGATGTAATTGAAATGGATAGATTCTTGAAAAAGATCTAAAAGTTTCGTCCTGATATATTTCCTCGGAAGTATATTGGAGTGACTCGACCACTATCGCTTTAGGATAACGCATTATCCTGAGGTTGATGAATTTGTATCATAACGTAAAAGGATCAATACCAAAAGTATTGATCGGAACAAAAAACATTACTGAAAAGTAAAGTAAGAGTTCCATCCAGGGGATTCCTCGGAATAACCTGATTATCGCAAGATAATATCGCTAAAGAATGATGCGGCACTCAATGGCGAATGATCCAAGATACGCTGGAAGATGATAACGGAATAAATTATATGATACCTCCAAAGGTAAGGAAAGGCACTCTTGAGTGTTGGACCTTGCCGACTTTCTCACCTTTTTTATACATTTTATATCATCTAATGAATGATCTAGTGATTAATTCTTTTCTAAAATTAGTGACCAAATTTGTCGCATAAACTCTATAATTGAGTTCAGGCGGCATTGCTTTCTTAATTGGATTTATCAGTTTGCTATTCATGTATTTATCGGAAAATTCTGTATGTATATCAAGAGTAGGATCGAGTTTATGTAGTAAGATTATAAACTCTCTAAGACGTTGTGAATCGGTCAATGCATACATGATGTCTTTTAGATAATTCATTGCATTGATATATGGTATTGGTCCCTCTCTATTTTGAATATCAATAACGAATATGACTTTATCATAATTTAGTAGGTATTTTTTAGGATTACTCAAAATCACCTCACGATCTTCTATACTTCCCCCGTATTCATAGATATTTTTATAATTTTTGCTTAATTCTTTATTCCCAAGACTAATCCCATTTTCTTTACAAATTGCTTCAAAATTCTTGAGTCCTTGTGTTGGTTTTATCTCTGATATAATAGAGTTGATGTGTGTCAGATTCATAATTATTGATGTTTTTCCGCTACCAGATAACCCCAGAACTAGTATCTTCTCATCCCTTCCTACGATCTCGGTTTCATCGGGAGAAATAACGCTGACGTAACCATCCAGAGAATCGAGTAAAGCAAATATTTGTCTATTTCTAATCTCGAAATATTTCATTATCCCCTTTTTTTTCGACCTTAGAATTTTCGCGTTTTCCATTTTTTTTAATTGTTGGGATGTACTTGACTGGCTCTTTCCGATAATATTTTCAATCTCTCCCGCATTTAGAGGTTTATCACGTAATGCTAAAACAATCTTTAGTCTGGAATCATCTGCTAATCCCTTTAAAACATTAATATGAGCTTTAGTAATATTCATATCATAATATTAGGATATAATAATATATAAATCCGATTATATGGTAGATCTAAAAAAGATAATAAATTGAAACCGAAAAATATCAATTAAGATTAAACATGTTTAAACAACAAGGAAGCTTTCGATTAATTGGGTTAATAACAGATTTCGGATCCAGAGGACAGCATTACGTTGGAGCGATGAAAGCTGTTATCAAATCCATTGATAAGCATATTTCAGTAATTGATATAAACAACAATATCTCTCCTTTTTCGATTACTGAAGCAAGCTTTATTATTTATTATGCTGTTAGAGATTTACCAGAAAATTCTATAATTCTCTGTGTGGTGGATCCAGGAGTCGGTACTGAACGAAAGATACTAGCGGTGGAAACTGAAAACAATATACTGGTGATTGGGCCAGATAATGGGATCTTTAGCTTATTGTGCGTGAAATATAAAATTCGAAGGATCTTTGAAATTACAAATAAAGACCTTTATTATAAATCGGGAAAGGCAATTTCATCAACTTTCCATGGGAAGGATATAATGGCACCCGTTGCTGCACATATTGCCGCAGGTTGTGAAATTGGTTTGGTCGGTAAGTCAATTAGAATTAATGATTTAATAATAGATAACAAGATTGGACATGCTGAGGTTATAGATAGCAATCTAATAGGTGCTGTGATTTTATATCAGGACGAATTTGGAAATTTAGTCACCAATATTGAAGAAAAAGACATAGAAGATTGTCTAAGTCGGTATAAAAATATTACACTTGAAGGTAGTAATAATTCAATTCGGGTTGTAGAAAAATTCTCCGATTTAGACAAGGATGAGATTGGATTGTTAAAGGGGTCGTCTGAATTAATGGAATTAACTATGAAAAACAAGTCTGCTGCCCATGAATTGGGTTTAGATCCAAGTTCAAAGATCCAGTTGAAATTTCACTAAAATTGAAATGGAATTATGGATAATTAGGATCATAAAAAAAAAGAATATGCACGGAGTTATATAAGATGCCAATTGAAACTGCAATTAATAATATTGAAAGTGCAATAAATTTAATTGAAAAAGAGTTAAAAAACACCAACGAATTCCTAATTTTTTCCTATGTAAAAGGAAGTTCTGATAAAACAGGAGAATGTTGTGTCATTGTAAATAAGGATGCTGATCCGTCGAAGAAGAAAATGAAGAAAAAAGATGTCATTAAAATGTTTGACAGCGCAATCAGCAAGTGTGAAGTCTTAGATTTATCGGACAGAAAATTTGAATCATTAATAGCATTTGTACTAAATCAGAAAAATGCGCAAGTAAAAAATCGAGAGCAGACTTTAAATTATCTAAAAAAACAACAAGCTGCATTGACACTTAATAGTTGGATTGCTGGTAAATTAAAATATCAATTCAATAAGGTGAATAAGGACCGCCTTGATATTAAGATATTTAGAGAAGATAGTTGTTTTGCTATTCGTCTAAACGCGGTAGATCTTAGAGAAGATGGAATAGTTGTCCTTGTTGAAGAAGATTTAAATAAAATAATGGAGGAAAAATCTAAACTAAGACACCCAAAAGAAAAGGAGAAAGAGGGAGAGTCCGATACAAGTGAAGATGAAGGAGAAAAAGGACAAAAACAGGAGTCAGAATCGGATGAGGAGGGTGCAGCGGAGGAATCTGACGGAAAGGAGAAAGATGTTAAACAAAAAGAAAGTGATAAAGTTAAAGAAAAATCTGAATCTAAAACGGAATCTGATAGTGTTGAAGCCGAAGAAGACAAAATCGAGCGTTTGTTAAAAGATGATGATAAACACAAACCTAAAGCTGGAGGTTTATTTGGACCGACATTAGAGTCTGTACCAGAATTAAAAAAGAATAACAAGGAACTTAAAGTTACATTATATGATGCACAACAGAAGATAAAACAATTAAAAGAACAAAAAGAAGGAAACAAGAAAGAAATAGAGCAATTAAATAATCAACTTGACAATCTCAAAGCCCAAGTCATTGAATTTGAGATGAATGCTAAGAAATTAGAGGAACAGA